>NZ_RZSR01000210.1:0-7503 GCF_004023265.1 Mesorhizobium sp. M1A.F.Ca.IN.020.06.1.1 | reverse complement strand
GCTACTCCGAGGTGCAGGCGCAGAGCGGTTATTTCAAGTTCTTCCTGAATTCCGTGATCCTGTCGGTCGGCTCGACCGTCCTTGCGCTCATCGTCGCCGTGCCGGCGGCCTGGTCGATGGCCTTTTCGCCGACCAAGCGGACCAAGGACATCCTGATGTGGATGCTCTCCACCAAGATGATGCCGGCCGTCGCGGTGCTGTTCCCGATCTATCTCATCTTCCGCGACACCGGCCTGCTCGACAGCCGCATCGGCCTCACCATCATGCTGATGCTGATCAACCTGCCGATCGTGGTCTGGATGCTCTACACCTATTTCCGCGAGATCCCGGGCGAGATCCTCGAAGCGGCGCGCATGGACGGCGCCTCGCTGTGGAACGAGATCATCTATGTGCTGACGCCCATGGCCGTTCCCGGCATTGCCTCGACCATGCTCTTGAACATCATCCTGGCTTGGAACGAGGCGTTCTGGACGATCCGCCTGACCACCACCGAGGCCGCACCGCTCACCGCCTTCATCAGCTCCTTCTCCAGTCCGCAGGGCCTGTTCTGGGCCAAGCTCTCGGCGGCCTCGACATTGGCGATCGCGCCGATCCTGATAATGGGCTGGTTCAGCCAGAAGCAGCTGGTGCGCGGCCTGACCTTTGGCGCCGTGAAGTAAGCCGTAAGCGGCGGACGAAATCCGGGGAGGAAACCATGGGAAACATCACGCTCAAGAACGTCTCCAAGTCCTTCGGGTCGACGACGATCATTCCGAACATCGACCTCGCCATCGAGGACGGCGAGTTCGTCGTGTTCGTCGGCCCCTCGGGTTGCGGCAAGTCCACGCTGCTCAGGCTGATCGCCGGGCTGGAGGACACCAGCGGCGGCACCATCAGCATCGATGGCCGCGACGTCACCCGCGAGGCGCCGGCCAAGCGCAAGCTTGCCATGGTCTTCCAGTCCTACGCGCTCTACCCGCATATGACGGTCGCCAAGAACATCGCCTTCCCGCTGAAGATGGCCGGCGAGGACCAGGCGACCATCGATAAGAAGGTCAAGGACGCGGCGCGCGTCTTGAACCTCACCAACTATCTCGAGCGGCGCCCGGGCCAGCTCTCCGGCGGCCAGCGCCAGCGCGTCGCCATCGGCCGCGCCATCGTGCGCCAGCCATCGGCCTTCCTGTTCGACGAGCCGCTGTCCAACCTCGACGCAGCCCTGCGCGGCACCATGCGGCTGGAGATCAGCGAGCTGCATCATCAGCTGAAGACGACGATGATCTACGTCACCCACGACCAGGTCGAGGCCATGACCATGGCCGACAAGATCGTCGTGCTCAATGCCGGCAACATCGAGCAGGTCGGCTCGCCGATGGAACTCTACAAGACGCCGAAGAACCTGTTCGTCGCCGGCTTCATCGGCTCGCCGAAGATGAACTTGATCGAAGGCGCGCCGGCCGACAAATACGGCGCCAAGACCATCGGCATCCGGCCCGAGCACATCAACATCTCGACCACGGCCGGCGACTGGAAGGCGACGGTCGGCGTTGCCGAGCATCTCGGCTCCGACACCTTCCTGCATGTCCAGACCGATGGCATCGGCACGATCAATGTGCGCGCCGACGGCGAGGTTGCCGTCAAGCACGGCGACACCGTCTACCTGACGCCCGACAAGGCCAAGCTCCATCGCTTCGGCGCCGACGGCAAGGCGCTGGCGCAGTGAGGCTCAAAGGCAAATCGGCGCTGATCACCGGATCGGCGCGCGGCATCGGCAGGGCCTTCGCCGAATCCTATGTTCGCGAAGGCGCCAGGGTGGCGATTGCCGACATCAATCTCGAAGCGGCGGAAGCGACGGCAAAGGATATCGGCTCTGCCGCTTACGCGATCCGGCTCGACGTCACCAACCAATCCTCGATCGAGGCCGGCGTGAAAGCCGTCGAAGCGAACGCCGGCGGCCTCGACATCCTGATCAACAATGCCGCCTTGTTCGACCTTGCGCCCATCGTCGAGATCAGCCGCGCGAGCTACGACAAGCTCTTCTCCGTCAATGTCGCCGGCACGCTGTTCATGCTGCAGGCGGCGGCCCGCTCGATGATCGCTGCTGGCCGGGGCGGCAAGATCATCAATATGGCGAGCCAAGCCGGGCGCCGCGGCGAGCCGCTGGTCGCGGTCTATTGCGCCACCAAGGCCGCCGTCATCTCGCTTACCCAGTCGGCCGGACTCGACCTGATCAAGCACCGCATCAACGTCAACGCCATCGCACCGGGCGTCGTCGACGGCGAGCATTGGGATCACGTCGATTCGCTGTTCGCCAAATATGAGAACCGGCCGAAGGGCGAGAAGAAGAGGCTCGTCGGCGAAAGCGTGCCCTATGGCCGCATGGGTCGAGCCGAAGATCTGACTGGCATGGCGGTTTTCCTCGCCAGTGACGAGGCCGAATACATTGTCGCCCAGACCTACAACGTCGATGGCGGTCAATGGATGAGTTGAGGGGGAAGCGCGCCTCTCTTCCTCCGGGGAGGACGCGTCGCGGGGCAGGTGAGGGGCGCATACCGGCAAACGGATGCTGCCCCTCACCGCTCCCCCAAGCGGGTGAATTGGGGGTTGGATTGTCGGGCTGCATATCGGCCAAAGGGTAAGTAAGATGACCGTGAAACTCTCTTCCTCGAACCTCGCCAAGCTTCCGTCGAAGGTTTCCGGTCCGAAATACGATCGCGCCGCGCTGAAGGCCGGCATCGTGCATTTCGGCGTCGGCAACTTCCACCGCTCGCACCAGGCTGTCTATCTCGACGACCTATTCAATTCCGGCCTCGGCCATGACTGGGCGCTGATCGGCGCCGGCGTGTTCGAGGGCGAGAAGGCCGGCCGCGCCAGGCTGCAGGAGCAGGACTGGCTGACCACCGTGGTCGAGCAGGACCAGGGCCATATGAGCGCCCGCGTCACCGGCGCCATGGTCGATTTCCTGATGCCGGGCGATGCTGAGGCGATCGTCGAGCAGCTCGCCGACCCTGCGATCAAGATTGTGTCGCTGACCATCACCGAGGGCGGCTATTTCATCGATCCGGCCTCCGGAAAGTTCAATCCGGCCCATCCCGACATAGTCGTCGATGCCCAGCCCGGTGCGGCACCGAAGACAGTCTTCGGCATCATTCTTGCCGGACTGGTGCGCCGGCGCGCCGACGGCATCGTGCCGTTCACGGTCATGTCCTGCGACAACATCCCCCACAATGGCCACGTCACCTCCGACGGCGTCATCGGCCTTGCCCGGCTGATCGACGAGGCTCTGGCCAACTGGGTGAGGGACAACGTCGCTTTCCCGAACGGCATGGTCGACCGCATCACGCCGGCCACCACCGATCGCGAGCGCAGCATTCTGGCCAATGATTTCGGGCTGGAGGACAATTGGCCGGTCTTCTGCGAACCGTTCAAACAATGGGTGCTGGAAGATCATTTCACCGCCGGCCGGCCGCCGCTGGAACGGGCCGGCGTCCAGTTCGTCAAGGATGTCTCGCCTTACGAGCTGATGAAGATCCGCATCTTGAACGGCGGCCACGCAGCCATTGCCTATCCGGCGGGCCTGATGGACATCCATTTCGTGCATGAGGCGATGCAGGAGCCTCTGGTGCGCCGCTTTCTCGCCAAGGTGGAGCGCGACGAGATCATCCCGACCGTGCCGCCGGTGCCCGACACGGTGCTCGAGGATTACTACCAGCTCATCGAGCGCCGCTTCTCCAACCCCAAGATCGGCGACACCATCCGAAGGCTTTGCCTCGACGGTTCCAACCGCCAGCCGAAATTCATAATTCCGACCGCCGCGGACCGACTGAAGGCGGGGAAAGGTGTTGCCGGCCTGGCTCTGGAGTCCGCGCTCTGGTGCCGCTACTGCTTCGGCACCACCGACAGCGGCGCCGTCATCGAGCCGAACGATCCGAACTGGGACCGGATGCAGGCGACCGCCAAAGCGGCGAAGAACTCGCCCGAGGCCTGGCTGGCGATGGACGACATCTATGGCGATGTCGGCCGCTCCGCCGTCTTTGCCGAAGCCTTCGCCCATGCGCTGAACGAATTGTGGGCGAACGGCGCGCGCGAAACCTTGACGCGCTATCTCGCCGATAAGCTCTGAAGCTCTTTGGACGCAGCCGCAATGACGCCCGAGCTCGTCATCTTCGACTGTGACGGCGTGCTGGTCGACAGCGAGGCGCTTTCGGTGACCGCGTTGCTGGGCATGATCGAGCTCGCCGGCGGCACGGTCTCGGAGGACGCCGCCTACGAGCATTTCCTCGGCAAGAGCATGAAGAGCGTGCGCGAGATCCTCGGCAGCGATTTCGGGCTTGAGATCAGCGACCAGCATCTCACCGCCATGCGCGTCGAGCTGATGCGCAAGTTCCGCGAGGAGCTGAAGCCGATCCCCGGCATCAAGGAGATCCTGCCGAAGCTTGGCCTGCCCCATTGCGTCGCCTCTTCCGGCACGCTGGAGCGCATCCGCTACGCGCTCGAGGTCACCGGCCTGCTGGGCCTGCTGGAGCCGCACCTCTTCAGCGCCGCCATGGTCAAGCGCGGCAAGCCGGCGCCGGACCTGTTTCTCCATGCCGCCGCCGCGATGCGCGCTGATCCGGGCAAATGCCTTGTCATCGAGGACAGCCCGGCCGGCATCGCCGCGGCGCGAGCGGCGGGGATGCGTGTCTTTGCCTTCACCGGCGGATCGCATGCAAACAACCCTGCGCTCAAGGCGCGGCTTGCGTCGACCGAACCGGACTTTATATTCGCTGACATGCTGCAATTGCCCGACCTGATTGCAGACCTGGGAGCGAGAGTAAAAGCATCTTGACGAGTTTCGTTTGCGCGGTCGATGTCGGCACCGGGAGCGCTCGCGCGGGCATTCTCGACTCGCATGGCAACCTGCTCGGCCGCGCCGAGCGGCCGATCGCCATGCACCAGCCTAAGCCCGATCACGCGGAGCACGATTCGGAAAATATCTGGTCGGCAGTCTGCGCCGCCGTGCGGGCCGCGCGCGAGAAGACGAACGTCGCCGCATCGGATATTGTCGGCATCTCCTTTGACGCCACCTGCTCGCTGGTGGTGCGCGGCAGGCGGGGCGATCAGCTGAGCGTCTCGGTCACGGGAGAGAAGCGCTGGGACACCATCGTCTGGCTCGACCATCGCGCCATCGCCGAAGCTGACGAATGCACCAGAAGCGGCCATGCAGTGCTCGACTATATCGGCGGGGTGATGTCGCCGGAAATGGAAACGCCGAAGCTGATGTGGCTGAAGCGCAACCTGCCCGCCACCTGGAATGAAGCCGGCTATCTGTTCGATCTCGCCGATTTCCTGACCTGGAAAGCGACCGGATCGCTCGCCCGCTCGCAATGCACGCTGACGGCCAAATGGACGTATCTCGCGCATGAGGAGACGGGCTGGCGGCGCGATTTCTTCAAGCTCGTCGGCATCGGCGATCTCTTCGAGCATGGCAATCTTCCGGACAAGGCGAGCCCCGTCGGCACCGATATCGGGCAACTCACGGCCGATGCGGCGGCAGATCTCGGCCTCACGGAGAAATGCCGGGTCGGCGCCGGGGTGATCGACGCCTATGCCGGCGCGCTCGGTGTGCTCGGCGGCTTCGCCGGCGACGAGAAGGACATCAGCCGGCACCTGGCGCTGATTGCCGGCACCTCGTCCTGCGTCATGGCGATGTCGCAGGATCCGCAGCCTTTCGCCGGCGTCTGGGGACCATATTATGGCGCGGCGTTGCCAAAGCTCTGGCTGTCGGAAGGCGGTCAGTCGGCGACCGGCGCTCTGCTCGACCACATCATCCGCTGGCACGGCGCCGGCGGCGAGCCGGATGCGGCAATGCATGCCAGGATCGCCAAGCGCGTCGCCGAACTGCGCGCCGCCGAGGGCGATGCGCTGGCGGCGCGGCTGCATGTGCTGCCGGATTTCCACGGCAATCGCTCGCCGCTCGCCGACCCGCACGCGGTTGGCGTCGTCAGCGGGCTGACACTCGATTCCTCCTTCGACAGCCTGTGCAAGCTCTACTGGCGCACCGCCGTCGGCATCGCGCTCGGCGTCCGCCATGTGCTCGAGGCGCTGAACGAGAACGGCTATTTGATCGACACGCTGCACGTCACCGGCGGCCACACCAAGAACCCGCTCTTGATGGAACTCTATGCCGATGCCACCGGCTGCACCGCCATCGAGCCGCTGGCCGACGAGGCGGTGCTGCTCGGCACCGGCATGGTCGCTGCGACCGCCGCTGGGCTTTACCCCGACCTGAACGCCGCTTGCGTGGCCATGCAGCAGGGCGGCAGGACGCGGCCCCCGAATCCGGCCGCCGGCGCTCGCTTCGACCGCGACTATCGCATCTTCCTCGAAATGCACCGCCAGCGGCAGGCGCTCGACACCATCCAATAGAAGGCCCGGCTCTTGCGCTTCCCGCTGGCTCAATAGGTCGCCGCTCCTCCTCCTTGCCAATATGTCGCATTTCGTTCACAAGACGGCGCAAACGGCGCCATTTTGCGCCGTTTGCGTGCGGCTTCCGGGCGAGTCCCGACGCGCCGTGGTCTGAAGAGCGGAAAATGTCTGCGATCGAAGCCGGCGCTCGCGCGCCGGAAAATTTTTGGCGTCAGGAAATCAGGGCAACATTGTCGCTTGCCTGGCCGATGGTGCTCACCAATCTCGGCCAGACCGCCATGACCGCGACCGACGTCATGATGATGGGCCGTTTGGGACCCGACACGCTGGCCGCCGGCGCGCTCGGCTCCAACCTCTATTTCATGCCGCTGATCTTCGGGCTTGGCCTGATGCTCGCCACCTCGCCGATGATGGCGACCGAGCTCGGCCGCCGCCGCCATTCGGTGCGCGACCTGCGCCGCACCGTGCGCCAAGGACTCTGGCTGGCGGTCCTCGTCTCGATCCCGATCTGGCTGTTCCTCTGGCATGGCGAAGAAGTGCTTTTGGCCATGGGGCAGAAGCCGGACCTCGCGCACCAGGCAGGCATCTACCTGCATTGGCTGCAATGGGCGGTGCTGCCTTTTTTACGGTTATATCGTGCTGCGCTCCTTCATCTCGGCGCTGGAGCGGCCCGGCTGGGCGCTGATCATCGTTTTCGTCGCCGTCGCCTGCAACGCCTTCTTCAACTGGGTCTTCATGTTCGGCAACCTCGGCGTCCGCCCGATGGGCATCGCCGGCTCGGGCCTCGCCACCTCGCTTTCCAGCATGCTGATGTTTGTTGGACTGGCGGCCGTGGTGGTGCTGGAGAAAAAATTCCGCCGCTATCACCTCTTCGGCCGCTTCTGGCGCTCCGACTGGCCGCGCTTCCGCGGCCTGCTGAGGCTCGGCCTGCCGATCGCCGGCATCCTCGCCTTCGAGGTGACGATCTTCAATGCGGCAGCCCTGCTGATGGGTCTGATCGACGCGGATTCGCTGGCAGCCCACGCGATTGCCATCCAGATCGCCTCGATCTCCTTCATGGTGCCGCTCGGCCTCAACCAGGCGGTCACCGTGCGCGTCGGCCTGGCACATGGCGCCGGC
>NZ_RZSR01000209.1:574-7517 GCF_004023265.1 Mesorhizobium sp. M1A.F.Ca.IN.020.06.1.1 | reverse complement strand
GTACTGCGCCAACGCGTAACGAGCCATGGCGGCTCGCTCCTCGGAGGTGAGGGCAAGGCTGTCGATGGCATCGGCGCAACGCCTGGCCGACCCGTCGGGATCGGTGAGGTCGATGGCAACGCCACGCAGCCATTTGGCCGCGCCTGGGTCGGCACGGTTGCTCGGTTCGCCGCAGACGACAGGCAGCCCGCAGGCCATTGCCTCTTGAATAACGAGCGGAAAGCCCTCTCCGACGCTCGGCAACAGCAGGAAGTCAGCCCCCCGATAAAGGTCCGCCAGGGCCTGAGGGCTCTGGACACCAAGGTCGTGAACATTGGCAAGTCCCCATTTGCCGGGGTGGATCGGGCCGCTGCCGACCATCAAAAATGCGAGATCCTGGCGGAACGCAGCCAAAGCCCGCAGCACCGACAGTCCTTTCTTCTCGACGTAGCGACCAACGAAAAGAATGCGACGCGTACCCAGGGGGATCGAGATCGCCGCAGGGGCCTCCGGCACAGGCAGCGGGCCTGAAGCGGGATGAAAAATCGCACCGTCAACACCGTTGAACAGCAGTTGGAAGGGAATGCGCGCTGGCGTGCCCACAAGATCATGGCGCACGGTGTCGCTGATGAACACAACTGCGTCAGCGGCTCGGAGCATCGGGCGCGTGATGACGATGTTGGCTAGTGCCATCACGGAGCGGAGAATGCGCGAAGAAAAGGGGATGCCGGCGATATGCTGGATCAGCACCACGCGCTTGCGGAAAGCCTTCGACATCAGCAATGCCAGGATCGATGTCATGTACAGCGCATCGTGCACTACGACCGCATTGCTACGGTGCATTTCGCGGGCCAGCGCGCGAATCGCACGGACGCGCGCCAGCGGCATTGGCAGCCCAATGACCTTCTCGATTGGGTCGACGCAGGCAAGAGGGACCGCTTCAACGTCGCTTTCCGGCGGCTGATCGGCATCGCTGGCGGCCCAAACAGCCTGAACGCCCAGTTGCGTGAATTGTCGGCACAAATGCCCGGCCACACGCTCTATGCCGCCGCCGTGACCTTCATAGAAATGGCTGACGGTCAAAATGCGCATCGAACCGACCCATCAAGCGGGCTCGAAGCGCATTGTCACTTCGAGACGATTGGGAAACAGCAGTTGATGGATGCTTTTTCGATATTGCTTCGGCGCAGCGCGACGAGCAATGCGGTAGCCACTTTCGGTTGCTAACTTCCCCCATTCTGCCCGCTTCAAGTAGCGCGCCCAGATCATTCCGCCAAATGGGATATTGCCTATCGCATCCATTGCGGTGAGGCGCAGGTCGTCCAGCCTTCCGCAGCTTTCGTGATCCTTTATGTAAAGCGGACCATCAACCACGCGCCGAATTTCACGCAGCAAGTCCGTACGTGCTGTGACTGGAACGTGATGTACTACATTGTTGAGTGTCGCCGCATCAAAACTACGGTCCGCGAAAGGCAGGGTTTTGCCGTCATACTGCTTGGTCAGCACGCTCAGCGAAGGGCAGAAACGGTCAACCATATCCACTGTCTGCACCTCATCCACCGGAAAGAGTTCGGCTATGGCTTGAGCGATCACCCCAGTGCCACCACCGACGTCGAGCAATTTGCAATGCTGCTTGTCCCACAGCTCGCGTAGACTATCGAGCATAACCGCCTGATAAGTCGGCGCCTTGTTTCGATAAAAGGCGAGGTGACGCGACAGGATGTCCTGCAGAAGCTTCGGATCGATCGGGCCCATTGCCGTGGCCAAGGTCATGGTCCCCCCGTCATCCAGCGGTTTGGCGTGGCGATAGCCCATCGACCAAGCAGGAAGTTCAGCGCCAGCATGCAGACCGAGGCAAGTGGCGAGGCGAACACCATCGGCAGGCCGGCCTGCTGATGCCAAAACCATATGGTGACAAATGCCAATGGTATGTTGGCGATCATTGCAATGACGTACCGTGCGAAGGTTATGGGAGCCAATGGTCGCCGAAAGGTGAATACGCTATGAAGCACATAGCCAGTGCCCGCCACGACGCAGAAGGACAACAGTACGGCCAGCCACAAACGTATCCCGACCCTGTCAGACAAGATGATGACCACGTTGTGCAGCGCGATGCAGATGCCGGCGATCACCATATAGGCGAAGGGCGTGCGCACGCTCATATCGCTGCCTTCCGAGCGCGGACCAAGAAAACGCAGGCATTGTCGTCGCGTATCTGGGCGGGCGTTAGACGATCTTCCAATTGAGCGCGCAGGTTCATCAACAGGGCAAGGAGCGACGCCAAAATTGCGCCTATGATCGGTAGGCGGCGAAGGAAGAAAGCAAAGCCCGTAAGGCGGATTAGCGTCGTGGTTGCCAAGGGCCCGGCAATCGCATGCACCTCTTCGACTTCGAGGCCGCGATCGGCAAGATCTACGACAAGTCCGGTGCGTGTCCAACGACGATGGTCCTCAGGGTGAGGGTGGTAGAGCCAGCTGCCGTGAGTAGACAACAACAGCACACCGTCATCGCGCAGCAATCTCCGAATCTCGGCGCAGTACGAGTCAAGGTCGCGCACGTGCTCCAGGACCTGTACTGAAAGCACTGCTCCAGCGATGCCATCTGCTAGTGGCACGCGGCCCTGCTCGTCAATTTTCAGGAAGCTGCCCTCGCCGATATCCGCGCCGCGATAGTCGATCTTCATTTCGAACATCATGTCAGCATAGGGCATGTCACCACAGCCGAGATCGACCATTAGTGTGCCCGGCCTAACATGCGCCCTCGCCTCTTTTCGCAACAGCCGAGCTAGCCCGCGCAAGACCAGCCAGTCCGTATCCCAAATCCGCGGAACCGCCCTGCTTCCCCTCATCCCACCAGCTTTCAATGCACCACCGACCTGCTGGCGCCGACTCTATCTTTTTTCCGTCGCGCCAGGCGCTCGATGTCGAAGCGCTCAGAACGCACGCCTATCGTCCAGATTATCAAGCAGCAACTTGAGAACGAAGCCGGACAGCACCATGGACATCCCGGCCACGCAGGCGGTGGTGATCACGAAGGTCAGGTGCACCGATTGCTCCATCGGGCCGCCTATGAAAATCCAATGCAGTGCCAGCAATAAGTCCGCGACAAAGCCCGCCGCCGCGAGCATGCCGCCGGAAAAGACCAGCCATTCCAGCGGGCGGCCGCGCATCAGCCAAGGCACGACCCGGCCGCCGTGGCCCGGGTGATAGATAGCGATCGCCACCTTGGCCAGCATACCGAAAAGGATGGCCGAAAGGCCAATCAGCGTCGCCATCGCGGAGAGCGCGACGAAGTGAATTCCGAAATACCACCCTCCGATCCGGACAGGTCCCGCCGCGAGGACCGCAAGACCAGCAATACCGGACACCAGCAAGGTCGCTCCCGGTATGAGATACATGGTGTTGGGTGCATGGGCCACGATCAGCCGCAGATGTCGCCAACCGTCGCGGAACGAACGCAGGTGAGGTGGGCGGCCGCGCTTGTCCGGATAGAGCTTGATTGGCACCTCGCGGATCACCAGGCCCGCGCGATGCGCGTTGATGACCATCTCCGAGGCGAATTCCATGCCAGGCGAGCGCGCGCCCATTTGGCGAAACGCATCGCGGGTGAATCCTCGCATGCCGCAATGAAAATCGTGTATCGGAGAATGATGAAGCCAGCGGGCAATTGTTGAAAGCGCAGGATTGCCAAGATACCGATGCAGAGGGGGCATGGCGCCGGGCTCGATACCGCCGGCGAAGCGATCGCCCATCACCAGTTCGGCACCACCCTCCAGCGCGTCGATGAAGTCGCCTAGGCTGCTCCAGTCGTAGGAATCGTCCGCATCCGCCATGACGAGGTACTTGCCTCGTGCAGCTTCAGCCGCCGCGCTGATCGCCGCGCCGTATCCCTTGACCCGCTGGTGCACGACACGCGCGCCGAGGGACTCGGCAATCTCCACCGACCGATCGGTCGACCCATTGTCCCCGACGACGACCTCGCCCTTAATGCCCCGCTTCGAAAAAACGTCAAGCGCCTTGCGAATGCAGATGCCGAGCGTGCGCTCTTCGTTCAGGCAAGGGATAATGGCCGACACGAGAGGGGCCCCTGCGTCATCGGCGTGCTGCCCATCGAGATCAGTTGCGACGATCGCGAGATTCGACTTGTCGACCATCGTGCCCGCTCCTGCCCAATCGTCAGCCTTGCTTACAGCTTGGGCCCCAACATTTCCGCAGCCCAGTTGCAAGATTAGCAAGAACAAGTTAGGCAAAGATATACAGAACCATACGTCGTTGAGCGAATGACGTGGTTTGGCCAGTACGGGTGATGGCGGCGGGGCTTGAATTGGTGGCCACGCCTCGCGCCAAAGCATTCCAGGAAAAGCGTTACCCGGTTTCTGTTCGGAGTTGCGCGAGAACAAGTAGTTGGAACGCTACACCAGTTCCACTTCGACGACACCCGGCACCGCGCGCATGGCCGACGCGACCTGCGGCGAGATGCGATAGCGGTTGGGCAGTTCGATCTCCACCTCGCCCTGGCCGGCTTCCTTGATCAGCACGAAGCTCACCTGCCCCTCGCCCTTCACGGCAAGCTGGTTGGCAAGGATGTTGATGGGCTGAGCATCACGCACGAAGATGCGTAGCGCCTTTTGGATGCGGCTTGCTTCGTCCTCCAGCGACTGCACCGTCTGGATGCGCAGATTGATCCCCTCCGGCCGGTCTTCGGCCGAGACGGTGATCACCACCGAACGGCCAGGCTCCAGCATGTCGCGATACTGCGCCAGGCCTTCGGAGAACAGCACCGCCTCGTACTGGCCGGTGGTGTCGGAAAACTGCACGACGCCCATCTTGTTGCCGGTGCGGGTCTTGCGCTCCTGCTTCGTGGTGACGGTGCCGGCGAGCCGGCCGGCCGCAGCGCCGCGTTTGACCGCGGCGGAGAATTCCGCCCAGTTCTGCACCCGCATCTTCTGCAGCGCCGCCTTGTATTCGTCGAGCGGATGCGCAGAGAGATAGAAGCCGACCACCTGGAACTCGCGGTGCAGCCGGTCGGCGGCAAGCCATGGCTCGGCCGCCGGCAGGTTGAGCGCCTGCGATTGCGCGCCGAGCGAGGCGCCGAAAATATCCGTCTGGCCCGAGATGGCATTCTGCTGCGCCAGCGACGCGAGCCCCATCATCCGCTCCACGCCGGCCATCATCACGGCGCGGTCATGCCCGAAGCAGTCCAGGGCCCCCGCCATGATCAGGCTTTCGAAGACGCGCTTGCCGACGATCTTCGGATCCACGCGCTCGCAGAAGTCGGCTAGGCTCTTGAACGGCCTCTCACCGCGCTTCTCGACGATGTGCTCGACCGCGGCGTCGCCGACGCCTTTGAGCGCCGCCAGCGAGTAGAAGATCTTGTTCTCGCCGACCTCGAAGGGTCGGAAGCTGGTCATCACCGACGGCGCCACCACCTCGATGCCGAGGCGCAGCGCGTCCTGGCGGAAATCCGCCAGTTTGTCGGTGTTGCTCATGTCGAGCGTCATCGACGCCGCCAGGAACTCGACCGGATAGTGCGCCTTGAGGTAGGCGGTCTGGTAGGAAACGACCGCATAAGCCGCGGCGTGCGACTTGTTGAAGCCGTAGTCGGCGAATTTCGCCAGCAGATCGAAGATGAAATCGGCCTGCGCCTTGCCGACGCCGCGCTCGACGGCGCCGGTGACGAAGCGCTCGCGCTGCTTGTCCATCTCGGCGCGGATCTTCTTGCCCATGGCGCGGCGCAAGAGATCGGCTTCGCCGAGCGAATAGCCGGCCAGCTCCTGCGCGATCTGCATCACCTGTTCCTGGTAAACGATGACGCCTTGAGTTTCCTTCACAAGGTGGTCGATCTTGGGGTGGATCGAGGCCATCTCCTCCTCGCCATGCTTTCTGGCGTTGTAGGTCGGGATGTTCTCCATCGGGCCTGGGCGATAGAGCGCGACCAGCGCGATGATGTCCTCGATGCAGTCCGGCCGCATGCCGATCAGCGCCTTGCGCATGCCCGCGCTTTCAACCTGGAACACCCCGACCACCTCGCCGCGCGACAGCATGGCATAAGTCTCGGGGTCGTCGAGCGGGATGCGGGCAAGATCGATATCCACACCGCGCCGCCGGATCAGCTTCACCGCCGTTTCCAGCACCGTCAGCGTCTTCAGGCCGAGGAAGTCGAATTTCACCAGCCCGGCCTGCTCGACATATTTCATGTTGAACTGGGTGACCGGCATGTCCGAGCGCGGATCGCGGTACATCGGCACCAATTCCGACAACGGCCGGTCGCCGATGACGATGCCGGCGGCATGCGTCGAGGCATGGCGGTAGAGGCCCTCGAGCTTCTGCGCGGTGTCGAGCAGCGTCTGCACGATCGGCTCCTTTTCTGCCTCCTCGGCGAAGCGCGGCTCGTTGGCGATAGCGTCCGCCAGCTTGACCGGGTTAGCCGGGTTCTGCGGCACCATCTTGGAGAGCTTGTCGACCTGGCCATACGGCATCTGCAGGACGCGGCCGACGTCGCGCAGCACCGCACGCGCCTGCAGCGTTCCGAAGGTGATGATCTGCCCGACCTGGTCGCGGCCGTATTTCTGCTGGACGTAGCGGATGACCTCCTCGCGCCGGTCCTGGCAAAAGTCGATGTCGAAGTCCGGCATCGAGACGCGGTCCGGGTTGAGGAAGCGCTCGAACAGCAGCGAGAAGCGCAGCGGGTCGATGTCGGTGATGGTGGTCGAATAGGCGACAAGCGAGCCGGCGCCCGAACCGCGCCCCGGTCCGACCGGGATGCCTTGCGCCTTCGCCCATTTGATGAAGTCGGCAACGATCAGGAAGTAGCCGGGGAACTTCATCTTCTCGATGATGCCGAGCTCGAATTCGAGCCGCTCGCGATATTGCTCGACCGTGTAGCCGGGCGTCGGTCCGTGCGCGGCAAGCCGCGCCTCCAGGCCCTCGCGCGCCTGGCGCGCGAGCTCGGCGGCTTCCGCCTT
>NZ_RZSR01000209.1:0-564 GCF_004023265.1 Mesorhizobium sp. M1A.F.Ca.IN.020.06.1.1 | reverse complement strand
CTCGGCGGCGTCCTTGTCGGCGGAGTCGGCGCCGGTGAAACGCGGCAGGATCGGGCTGCGGTTCTTCGGATAATAGGAGCAACGCATGGCGATCTCGACCGTGTTGTCGATCGCTTCCGGCAGGTCGGAGAACAGCCGCGCCATCTCGGCCTGGCCGCGCAGAAAATTGTCAGGCGAAAGCCGCCGGCGATTGTCTGCGGCCACCACCGAGCCTTCGGCGATCGCAATCAGCGCGTCATGCGCCTCATAGTCTTCACGCTTGGAGAAGAAGGCCTCGTTTGTGGCGACCAGCGGCAGTTCGTGGGTATAGGCAAGGTCGAGCGTCGACTTTTCGACCATGCGGTCATAGCCGGCGACCCGTTCCAGCTCGACATAGAGACGGTCGCCGAAAAGCTCTTTGAGGAACAGCAGCCGCTGTTCGGCAAGGTCGCGGCGGTCCGCCTTCAGCGCGCTGCCGATCGGGCCACGCGGGCCGCCGGTCAGGCATAGCAGGCCATCGCAATGGCTCTCCAGCATGGCGCTCGTCATGTGCACCGGCTCGCCGGGCGGCGTTTCCAGATAAAC
>NZ_RZSR01000208.1:0-7527 GCF_004023265.1 Mesorhizobium sp. M1A.F.Ca.IN.020.06.1.1 | reverse complement strand
ATCATGGCCGCCTTCGACGGCGAAATCACCTTCCAGGGCGATGGCGGCAGCTATGGCAATCTGGTGAAGATTACCCATGCCAACGGGCGCGAGACGCGCTACGCGCATATGCAGAAATTCGCCATCGCGAGCGGCGTCGGCACCAAGGTGAAGGCCGGCGACGTCATCGGCTATATCGGCACCACCGGACTTTCGACCGGCCCGCACCTGCATTTCGAGCTCTACCAGAGCGGCCAGGCGATCGATCCGCTGGGTACGGTCACCACGGTCGCCACCTATGCTTCCGGCGGCGCCGGCGGCGGCTACGGCGATGCTGCCGTCGAGACGCTGACCGACCGCATCGTCCATGTCGAAAGCGGCGGCAAAGCGCGAGCCAAGAACCCGCTCTCCTCGGCGACCGGTGCCGGTCAGTTCATCACCAAGACCTGGATCCGGATGATGAATACCTATCGGCCCGATCTCGCCCGCTCGCTGTCGACCGCCGACCTGCTCGCGCTCCGCTACGATGCCACACTGTCGCGCGAGATGGTGCGCAATCTGGCGCGCGAGGGCGAAGCTTATCTTCGCGCCCGCGGCCACCAGATCACCGCCGGGCGGCTCTATCTCTGCCATTTCCTGGGCATGGAAGGTGCTGCCCAGGTGCTGGCGGCGCCCGGCTCGGCGCAATTGAGCGCAGTGCTCGGCTCCGCCGTGATCCAGGCCAACCCTTTCCTTACCGGAAAGACCACCAGCTACGTCGCCGACTGGGCCGAGCGGAAAATGGGTCAGAAGGTGACCCGCTTGGCGTCGTCCGATCAGAACCAGCAGACGACCACGACCCAGGTCCGACAGACATCGCCGGAGTTCGAGAAATACAAGCAAGCCGTCACGGCCCTGATAAGCTCGATCCAGGCCACCCTTTGAGGCCCTGTCGCGCTACCGTCGGTCGCTGTTCGCAGCGTGAGTGATTCGTGCGGCTTATTCCGTCCTGATCCGCATCTCGACCCGGCGGTTGACCGGATCGTAGGGATCGGCGACGCGCGGGTGCGACATGCCGAGACCAATCGCTTCCAGCCGGGTGGCCTGTACGCCGTTCGCGGTCAGGAATGCGGCAACCGATTTCGCCCTGCGCTGCGAAAGCTCCTGATTGTAGCGATCCGAACCCGAAGCATCGGTGTGGCCTTCCACAACGAAGCTGAACGAACTCAGCCGGTTGTCTTTCAGCGCCTTGGCGAACTCGTCGAGCTCGGTGCGCGCGGTCTGGTCGAGCTGGGCGGAATCCAGCGCGAAATTGATCATCATGTCGAGCCCGGTTTTGGTCGGGGCCGCGGTCTGGTCGTTCTTGCTCTTGCACTCTTCTTCAGTGCCGACGCAGATGCCGCGCGTCGCGCCGAGATTGCCCGCGCCGGTGAAGAACTTCACGATATCTTCGGATTTCTGAAGCGGATCAGCGGAAACGTGCGTCGAAAAAAGCACGGCCGCCAATGCAAAGGCTGAACTGGCCCACCGCATGACCGTTACTCCCTGTTTGAGCGGATTTCGCTGCGGCGGACGATAGCAAATCTCGCGCCGATTGTCTGTGAACAAACACACGCTGCGTGCGCCCGTCATTTGCTAAAGCTAACGCTTGACCAGCGCCTCCGCCGCGGCTTCAGTATCCCTATTCCTAATAAGGGCGTGGCAGCCATGGCGAGGGGGCTCCGGTTCAGGACGGCGCGGGATCTCTTCAGCGCTTGCCCCGCCATCGCCCGGGACATGAAAGCGGTCCCGACAGACCAGCCCTCGATCGAGTTTTGCCGCGCGCTGCTCGCTGGACGCGTTCCGGAGGAGGCAATCACCTTCTGCGCCTATCTTCTGCCGGAGCGGGCCGCGATCTGGTGGGCGCATGAGTGCCTGAGCAACCTTGCCGAGCTCCTCGGCGACAGGGACCTCGAATTGCTGGCGCTCGTCGGCGACTGGGTCGGCGAACCCGGCAACCCCGACCATCGCGAGGCGGTGGCCCAGGCCGTTGAGGTGCCGCCCGCGACGCCGGTTTCCTGGATCGCTTTGGCAGCAGGCTGGCGCGACGGCGACTCGGGCGTCGATCAGGCGACAGCCGAATTTCCGACCGCCCATGCCGTCAGCGCGGGGATACTGGCAGGCCTTGCGCGGGTATCGCTCGCGGACCGGTTTACCGTGCTTTCAGCCTTCGTCGAAATGGGCATCGAGATGGCGGAGATGGAGGCGCAGCAGCAATCGGCCGATGCTTACTAGCCAAGCCTGCTCAAACCAGCCAAGCCTGCTCGAATGTCGGCGATCACGTATAGCCGCCTTGCGCCCCTTGGGGTCAACCTCCCCAGCCGCCGCCACCACCACTATTGCCGCCGCTACCGCCTCCGCCCATCGCTGGAATAACTGGAGGCGGAGCTTCAGTTGTTACCTCCGCCGGTTCGATCGGCTTCTTCGCGGTGACCTTCTTCTGCTTGATCACCTTTGGCGTGGTCGTTGTCCGAACGACTTTTTGCTTCGTCATCGGCTCCGATTCGACCTGGGGCGTCACGGCGGTGCACCCCGCGACAGCCAGAACTCCAGTTAGGAATGTTGCGATGATTGCCAGTTTCGATGCCCTGCCCACCATTGCCTCCTTGTTGATCAGAACAAGTCCCGACGCGGATTGGCTTGCTCCCAGACCGCTCTGGCCGTCTTGACCAGTTGAACGTCCAACGAGCCCTCCGCCGAAATCTTTGATTTGAGTTCCCCACGCAGCTGTTTCAGGGCCGCCGTTTTCGCTTTAGCTCCGAACTTCGCCAGCGTGGCCTTGGCATCTGGAATTTCGTTGCGAACATCGAGCGCCGCCGCGAAAGCAAGGTAACGTACGGCGAGAGGCTGGTCCGCCTTGTCGCCCCGCTGCAGTTCCAGAGCCGCGCGATCATATGCGGCCGACTGATCACCGCGGTCGGTCGCTACCTCGAAAAGGCGTTGCGCCTCAGCAAGGTCCTGCTGCACACCGACACCGTCCCTGTACATACGCGCCAAGCTGCCGGGAGCGTAGGGTTGGCCGAGATCCATGGATTTCTGGAAGAGTTCGAGCGCGCTCTTGGGATCCTTCTCAACCCCAGTGCCGGCGAGATAATTTCGGCCGAGCAGGTTCATCGAATACATGTCCTGCCGTTCGACGCCCGCTTTGAGGAAGGCCACGGCGCGAGCCGGATCGGCAGGTACGCCGTTACGACCTTCCGTAAAAATCGCGGCGAGGTCGTTCATGGCATAGGTGTGCCCCATCGCCGCCGCTTTGAGCAGCAGGTCCAGGCCCTTGGTGGCATCACGATCGACGCCATAGCCGTTGAACAAAGCGCGACCCCACGAGGTCATTCCATACGGATCGCCCTTGTCGGACGCTGCGGCATAGAAGGTATTGGCCTGCTTGCGATTGACGGGCATTCCCGTTCCCGTGGCGTTGAGATAGCCAAGCTCGAACACCGCCCGGACATGCCCCATGTCGGCAGCCTCCTGGATCGCCTTCTTGGCCTCGTCGACCTTGCCGGCAACAAGCAGCGCACGCCCGAGCTGGTAGCGGAAGCGGGCGATGTCGGGATAGGCTTTCACCGCTGCCCGGCAGACATCCACGGCGTTGCTGCTGATTTCGTTCGGCAGCAGGCCGGGGACGACGCCCTGCAGGTCGAGAGGCTCGCCGGCCTCCCTGTCACAGGCGTCGACGCTTGGCGACAGTTTCATCGTCGCCGGCTTCGACGGCGTGTTGTCGGCCCTTATTTCGAAGCCGACGCTCAGCGGCTTGACGGCGCCGATCTGGGGTTCGTAGCGCAAGTGGTCGACTTCATCGGCCATCAGGCTTGAATCCGGAGACAAGGTCCGGTCCGGCAGCGACAGCGTTCCCGTTGCCGGATAGCTTGCAAGCTTCACGCTGACGGTGGGATCCTTGGTCGGAAAAACGAGCTTCAGCGGCACAGGGCCGACACCGATCGGGACGCTTACGTCACGGTTCTCGATCGCCTCGGCGGCGCCGGTGATGTGAATGCCGCGCTCCAGCACCTGCTGCTCCTGCTCGGCCTCGAGCGAAGCCATGAGCTGCTGCCCTTCGGCCGCGTTCCCGTTCTTGACCCGAAACACCAGGATACCTTGGGATTGACCGCCCCAATTGTCATGCGTGGCATAGGCCAGCATGTCGACCTCTTCCTGCGCGCCGGATCCTTTCGGCACGTCCATCTTAAGACGCGGCAGATCCTTGCCCGCAATCGGCTGGCCGACAGCGACAGGCTTGCCGTCCAGCGTCAGGCGTCCAAGCGCCGGCGGCCTTTCGATGCTGACGGTGACCGCGCCGCCGTCGACATCGACCGGCTCCGGCAGGTCAAGCGCCACCGGTCCGACGCCCGACGGCACGACCTTTTCCAGCACCGGCGGCAGTGCCGGTCGACTGGCGCGGCGCATCAGCACCACCTCGTCGATCAGCGACGAATTCTCCCAAGGAACCTGCTTGCCATCGGTGGCTTTGACCACGTCGCGGCGAACCGCCGCCATCACCGTGCGGATCTCCTGGTTGGGCGCCAGCGCCCGACGCGAGAAGGCGGACGAGAAGGGACTGAGATCGCTCGCTCCGTCATAGGCGACCGCTCCCGGCTCGGTGGCGAAGGCAATCAGCGTGTTCAGCGAGCTCTTCACCTGCGCAAGTCCGGTGCCGCCCGCGGCAATCAGCTGGTCCCGCAACCAATAGTCCTTGCGCGGGAACGGATTGTTGCGGCAGGCATCGAGGATGATCACCTGGATCTTCGATTTCGCCCGCAGCTGCTCCAGCACGTCGTCGAGCTTGATCGCCTGGACCTCGATGTCGGCCGCGGCCTTGAGCGAGGCATCGACCGGGATGAGGAAATTCTCGCCGCCGATCTGAAAACCGTGGCCCGAATAGTAGACGACGGCGAGATCGGCACCGTCCGCCGCGGCGAGATAGTTGCGGAACTGCTCCTCGAACCGAAGCTTGGTGAGATCCTTGGCGACGAACACGTCGAAGCCGGCCAGGCGGAATGTGTTCGACACATCCTCGGCATCCTTGTCCGGGTTCTTGAGAGCCGGGATGTCGCGGTATTCGGAATTGCCGATCACAAAGGCGACCCTGCGCTCCGCATGAGCTTCGAAGGCCGTGAAGCTCACGAGAACCAGGGCTGCAAGGAACGCGCAGCATCGCAGCATGGCAAATCCTTAACTGCTATGACCTGTCGGCCACAGGAACGCAGCTTGCGGCGCCGAGGTCTGTTAAAGAGTTCACAATCTGCCGGGACCAGAGCAGACCGCATGCATAACGACAGCGGGCATGCGTCTCATCCAACCAAGTTCTAAATTACTCCAGAGACCTATTCACCGCAATGAGAAGACGCGTTTGATCGCCGGATTGCGTCGCGGCCATCCAACTTCAGGTTCAGGGCTGGTGGGCGTTTGCGCTGCCTATGCCATCCGCGCGGCGTGCCACTTCAAATGATCGTCCATGAAGGTCGAGATGAAATTGTAGGAATGATCGTAGCCCTCCTGCATGCGCAGCGTCAGCGCGATGCCTGCCTTTTTGCACGCCTCTTCGAGCAGCCAGGGACGAAGACCATCCTGGAGGAAGCCGTCGGCGCTGCCCTGGTCGACGAGCAGTTCGCCGTAACGATGGCCGTCCTCGATGAGCAGCGTGGCGTCACAGGCGCGCCAGCTCTTTTCGTCTGATCCCAGATATTTTTCCAGCGCCGGCCGCGACCAGCCCGCCGTCGTCGGCTGCACGATCGGCGCGAAGGCCGAGCAGCTCCGGAAGCGCTCAGGGTTCTTCAGCGCGATGGTCAGCGCGCCGTGCCCGCCCATCGAATGGCCGAAGATCGACTGGCGCGAAATGTCGACCGGGAATTTGGCCTCAATAAGCGCCGGCAACTCCTCGGTGACGTAGGAGTACATGCGATAGTTCTTCGCGTAGGGCGCTTGCGTGGCATCGATGTAGAAGCCGGCGCCGCAGCCGAACTGCCAATTGTCCTTCTCATCGGGAACGTCCGGACCGCGCGGGCTGGTGTCGGGGCAGACGACGACGAGTCCAAGCTCGGCCGCCAAGCGCCGGTATTCGCCCTTGTCCATGACATTGGCATGGGTGCAGGTGAGCCCCGAGAGATACCACAAAACCGGCAAAGGCCCGTCCTTCGCCTGGGGTGGCACGAAGACGGCAAAGGTCATGTCGCAAGCGCAGACTTCCGACGCGTGCGAATAGACGCCCTGGATGCCGCCGTGCGATTTGGACGTGGAAAGGACGTTCATCGGTTCTGCCTTCTCGCCGGGAATGTCCGGCCCGACATAGCTGCCGGACCCGGCGCCCGCAACCTTGCACCTCGCCAAAACGGCGCAGATGCGCGATCGAACGGCGGAAGGGCGGACATTTCGAGCCGCTCTCGTTATGCGTCGCCTCCCAGGCGAGCGTTCGCGTGTTCTAGGGTCGGCAAGAGAACATCCGGGCCGGATCGCAAAAAGAAGTCTTTTCTGTCCTTTGCTTCGCCGAAACCGAAGCGGGGCGCTCGCTGGCAAGCGGGCAGGGAAAATTCGACGGGTTGTGAACGGAAGCTGTCCGACGGTGCAATGCGGGTGGGGGTGCTCGCATTGCACCGGCGGCTCGGCAATCAGCGGATTGATGAGCAGATCGCGGTGCGCTGCCGCTCGCCGCATCGTCAAGCGATAAGCTGGTCGATCCTGATCGGCAGATCGCGGATGCGCTTGCCCGTCGCGTGGTAGACCGCGCTGGTAACGGCGGCGGCGGTGCCGACATTGCCGAGTTCGCCCAAGCCTTTGACGCCGGCCGGATTGACGGCGTGGTCTAGCTCCGGGACCAGGATCACCTGCAGGTCCCTGATGTCGGCGTTGACCGGCACGAGGTAATCCTGCAGGTCGCGGTTGACGTAGCGGGCATAGCGCCTGTCGACCTCGGTCGCTTCATGCAGCGCCTGGCCGATGCCCCAGATCATGCCGCCCATCAGCTGGCTGCGCGCGGTGCGCGTGTTCATGATGCGGCCGGCCGCGAAAGCGCCGACGATGCGCGGCACACGGATTTCCCGAGTACAGCTGTTGATGCGAACTTCGACGAACTCCGCGCCGAAGGCGTATTTCACCGAGTCCTCGTCCTGATCGCCGCCATGGAATTCCGACTGACCGGCATAGAGTTTCTTCACTGCCTCAGGCGTCGCACCTTTCGGGGCAAACTCGGCATATTCCTCGATCGCGCCAATTTGCATCGCCTTGAAGACGTCCTCGATCTTCGCGGACGCTCCGCCCCTGGCCGCAAGCTTGCCGCCGTCAAGGTCCAGTTCCTCGTTATGTGAGCCGGCAAGCGGGGCGCCTTCGGCCGTGGCTCCGGCGGAGAGCTTCGCCCGGATGGCATCGCAAGCCTTCAGAACCGCCGAGCAGACGCTTGCGGTGGAAATCGAACCACCTGAGACCGGGGCCGGAGGCAGGCTGCTGTCGCCCATTTCGACGGTCACCTTGTCGATCGAAACGCCAAGACGTTCCGAGGCCATCTGGGCGGCCACTGTCCGGACGCCGGTGCCGATC
>NZ_RZSR01000207.1:0-7544 GCF_004023265.1 Mesorhizobium sp. M1A.F.Ca.IN.020.06.1.1 | reverse complement strand
GGTCTTGTCGTCGGCCGACACCTCACCGGAGGCGGCACTTGCGACCAGGATGCGAGACGCTTGCGCCGTGGTCGCCGCGTCGTTTTGCGGATTGGCGGCTGCAAGCTTGCTCGCATCCGCCGGACGGAACAGCGTGTCGACGAAATACGATGTCGCATTGTCGACCGAGGCGCCGTTGGCGTTTGCCGACGCGCCTGCCGAGGCACCCATCGCGGCGCCCGACGCGACAGTGGATGCCGCCTGCACGCCCGTCCCAACTGCAGCCGACAGGACCGAGCCGAGAACACCGGCGACAAGCAACGTGGCCAGCGCCCAGGCAAGGAAGCCGTGGGTGGTGTCGCGGAAATAGACCTCGTCAGTGTGGACGCCAACCCATTTGGTCCGCAACCGCCCGGCAAGATAACCGCCTAGGCCCGCCGACAGCCATTGCACGACGATTAACCAGGCGCCGGTGGTAGCTGCGAAGGTGGTGACCGAAGGATTCGACGCGGACCAGGGCGAAACCATCGTCAGCCCGAGTCCGGAGCCGAGCAAGGTAAGGATGAGAGTCAAAGCCGAGGCTGCGAAAGCGCCAGCGATGATCGGCCCCCAACTGACGGCGGTGGCGGAGGATTCTAGCGTACCGGGAGCATCGGTTGCCGATAGGGTGGGCTGCATCGAAGCCTCCTAGCGGGCAAAAAGCATGATGAGAATGATGATCGGAATCGGAACCCCGAGCAACCAGAGCAAGATACCGCGGCCCATCGAAACCTCCTGAAACAAGTTGTGATCGATCTGTCACAATGTTTCAGGAGACCTTCTGTTCCGGTCGGATCACCCTATCCGCCACGGACGGCGGACCGACGGCAGGCTGAGAGGCCCGATGGCACGGTCCTCAAATATCCAGATTGGCCACCGACAGCGCATTGTCCTGGATGAACTCGCGCCGCGGCTCCACCTCGTCGCCCATCAGCCGTGAGAACAGGCTGTCGGCGTCGGTCGCGTCGGCCACCTTGACCTGAAGCAGCGAGCGCACATTCGGATCCAGCGTGGTTTCCCAGAGCTGTTCGGCGTTCATCTCGCCAAGGCCCTTGTAGCGCTGCATGGTCAGTCCCTTGCGGCCAGCCGCGAACACCGCGTTGAGCAGCGCCAGCGGCCCGGAAAGGAGCTCGGAAGTCTCCTTGCGGCGCAGCGCCGGCTGCTCGCCATAGACTTCCGCCAGGCGCGCTGCATAGCGGTCCAGCTGGCGCGCATCGGCCGAATTGATCAGCCCGGCATCGAGCTGGACCGCGTCCTTGACGCCACGCACGGTGCGTTCGAAGACATAGCCGCCCGACCCGTCATTGGAGGTCGACAGCCGTCCGCTCCAGCCGCGCTCGGTCTCCTCGGCGATCATGTCGAGCCGCCTGGCGACGTGTTCGGCCATGGCGGTGGCGCGGCCGAGATCGGCGAGCACGTCGGCGTTGAGCGCGCCGGCGATCGCCGCCTGCTCGACGACACTGCGGTTGTAGCGCGTGTGCAGCCCGTTGATCAGGTGCCGCACCGCCAAGGCGTCGTCGACCGCGCCGCGCAGGTCCTGTCCGGTCCGCACCTCGCCGGAGGCGAGCGTCAGTGAAGCCTCTTCCAGCCCGGACTCGATCAGATATTCCTCATAGGCGCTTTCGTCCTTGAGATATTGCGAGCTCTTGCCCCGCGTCACTTTGTAGAGCGGCGGCTGGGCGATGTAGAGATGGCCGCGCTCGATCAGCTCCGGCATCTGCCGGAAGAAGAAGGTGAGCAGCAGCGTGCGGATGTGGGCGCCGTCGACGTCGGCGTCCGTCATCAGGATGATCTTGTGGTAGCGCAGCTTGTCGGCGTTGAACTCGTCCTTGCCGATCGAGGTGCCGAGCGCCGTGATCAGCGTGCCGATCATGTCGGAGCTGAGCATACGGTCGAAGCGCGCCCGCTCGACATTCAGGATCTTGCCCCGCAGCGGCAGGATCGCCTGGTTCTGGCGCGAGCGCCCGCCCTTGGCCGAGCCGCCGGCCGAGTCGCCCTCAACGATGAAGATTTCCGATTTCGCGGGATCGCGCTCTTGGCAGTCGGCAAGCTTGCCGGGCAGCGAGGTGACGCCGAGCGTGCTCTTGCGGGTTATGTCGCGCGCCTTGCGCGCGGCTTCGCGCGCGGCGGCCGCCTGGATCACCTTCTCCACCACCACCTTGCCTTCGCTTGGATGCTCTTCCAGCCAGGTGCCCAGCGCCTCGTTGACCAGGCTTTCCACCACCGGCCGGACTTCCGAGGAGACCAGCTTGTCCTTGGTCTGCGAGGAGAATTTCGGATCCGGAACCTTGACCGACAGAACGGCCGTCAGGCCTTCGCGGCAGTCGTCGCCGGTGAGCGAAACCTTTTCCTTCTTGGTCTGGCCGGAGGACTCGCCATAGCCGGTGATCTGCCTGGTCAGCGCGGCGCGGAATCCGGCCAGATGCGTGCCGCCGTCGCGCTGCGGGATATTGTTGGTGAAGGCCAGCACGTTCTCGTGGTAGCTGTCGTTCCACCACATCGCCACCTCGACGGTGATGCCGTCGCGCTCGGCGCGAATGGCGATCGGCTTCTCGATCAGCGGCTTCTTCACCCGGTCGAGATACTTGACGAATTCCTCTAGGCCGCCGTCATAATGCAATTCGTGGCGCACGAGGTCGGCATGGCGCGCGTCGGTCAGCACGATGCGCACGCCGGAATTGAGGAAGGCGAGCTCGCGCAGCCGGTGCTCGAGCGTGTTGTAGTCGAATTCGACCATGGTGAAGGTTTCGGCTGACGGGAAGAAGGTGATCTCGCTGCCGCTGCGGCCTTCATAGGTCCCCGGTCGCTTGTCCTGCTCGTAGGTGCCGGTCACCTTCAGCGGAGCGTCGGCATTGCCGTGCGTGAAGCTCATCTCGAAGATTTCGCCGTTGCGACGGATCTTGAGCTTGAGCCATGCCGAAAGAGCGTTGACCACCGAGACGCCGACGCCGTGCAGGCCGCCCGAAACCTTGTAGGAGTTCTGGTCGAATTTGCCGCCGGCATGCAGCTGGGTCATGATCACTTCGGCCGCCGAGACGCCCTCGCTGGGATGGATATCGCTCGGAATCCCGCGGCCATTGTCGATGACGGTCACCGAGCCGTCGGGGTTGAGCGTCACCGAGACGAGGTCGGCATGCCCGGCCAGCGCCTCGTCGATGGCGTTGTCCACCACCTCATAGACCATGTGATGCAGGCCCGAGCCGTCGTCGGTGTCGCCGATATACATGCCCGGCCGCTTGCGGACAGCGTCCAACCCCTTCAAAACCTTGATGGAATCGGCGCCATACTCGGCTTCCGCGCCAATGGCGCTTTCGGTCTGATCGCTCATAAATACCTGTCTGATTGATGTCGCTGATCCGGCGCGGAAAAATGGTCCCGAATCGCGCCGTTTTGATGTCCTAGATATAGGCGCAAATGGCCGTTTTTCCAAGGTTTGCAGGCGTTTTGCCGGCTTGGCGAGCGGCCGTTGGCAGGCCGGGCGCGATACACCGGGAAGCGCGGTGCGGGCAGCGGGCTATGCCGGCGCGAAAGCCGCGCCCGAGCGCGGCCTTGCAACAGTCACATCGGGGCGTCTGCTATTCCGCCCGGAGGCCGGCGCGCAGCGCCTTCAGCGCCTCGCTCCAGCGGAACAACTCGTCCAGCATGGCCTTGGCGCCGCCCAGCACCTGCTCGCTCGGATGATACGCGCCCTCCTTGTCGAGCAAGGTCCTGTAGGAAGGCAGCGCCACGCCTTCCGGGATCGGCATGACGCCGACCGAGGTCAGCAGCGGCTTCAGCGCCTGTGCCGCGCGCAGGCCGCCGGACACCCCGCCATAGCTGAAGATGGCGGCGGGCTTGTAGCGCCACTCCTTGAGCAGATAGTCGACGGCGTTAACAATCGCCGGAGCGGCGAAATAATTGTATTCCGGCGCCACGAACACGAAGGCGTCGGCGGCGTCGATCGCCGTCGACCAGGCCTTGGTGTGGTCGTTCTCGTATTTGCGCAGGCGCGGATGATGCGGCTCGTCGAGCAGCGGCAGCTTGAAGGCGGCAATGTCGGCGAGCGCCGGCTCGAACTTGCCGTGCTCGCGCGCGAACCCCTCCAGCCACTCGGCGAAGATCGGTCCGGCGCGTCCCGGTCGCGTGCTGCCGATGATGATGCTCAACTGGTGCTTCACGGGTGGCTCCTCGATTGACGGTATCCGTTGGCGACTAAAGGAACCGGTCACCGTCAACAAGCAGCCATCGAAGGGCGCCGTTCACATTCAGGCGAGGCGGTCTCTCCATGGGCTTTCCGTTCGGTCACATGGACGCCCGCTTTGCCGCGCATTACATTTGCCGCCGTAGCGGAGCATCCGATGGACACAAAGCCCGCCCCCTTCGTGCCGCCTGCGCCGAAGCCGCGCACCCAGCCGCCCTCGACGCTGGAGATGATGCGCATCGTCTACCGCAACCCGCTCGAGCTGTGGGGCGAGCATACCTACAACGAGCCCTGGATCTCGGTGACCGGTATCGGCGGGCCGCTGGTCATCGCCAACGATCCCGGCCTCATCCGCCACGTGCTGATCGACAACGCCAGGAACTACAAGATGGCGACGGTGCGCCAGCTGATCCTGCGCCCGATCCTGCGAGACGGCTTGCTCACCGCCGAGGGCGAGGTGTGGAAGCGATCGCGCAAGGCGATGGCGCCGGTGTTCACGCCGCGCCACATCTTCGGTTTCGCCGAGCCGATGCTGAAGCGCACGCTGGAATTCGCCACCCGCTACGAGGCCGGCGGTACGACCGACGTCGCCCGCGACATG
Source organism: Mesorhizobium sp. M1A.F.Ca.IN.020.06.1.1 (assembly GCF_004023265.1). NCBI lineage: Bacteria > Pseudomonadati > Pseudomonadota > Alphaproteobacteria > Hyphomicrobiales > Phyllobacteriaceae > Mesorhizobium > Mesorhizobium sp. M1A.F.Ca.IN.020.06.1.1. The sequence continues at coordinate 2,745 of NZ_RZSR01000207.1, read as the reverse complement.
ACGATGCTCACCTATGATATCCTGGCCGAGACGCTGTTTTCCGGCGAGATCGCCGGCGAGCCCGGCAGCTTCGCCAAGGAGATCGACCGCCTGTTCGAGACCATGGGCCGGGTCGATCCGCTCGACCTGTTGCGCGCCCCGGAATGGCTGCCGCGGCTGACCCGCATCCGCGGCCGCAAGACCATGGCCTATTTCCGCAACATCGTTGCCAACACGGTGAAAATGCGCGAGGAGCGGCTGAAGCGCGATCCCGACGGCGTGCCGCAGGATTTCCTGACGCTACTCCTGAAAGCCGAGGGGCCGGACGGCCTGACCCGCGCCGAAGTCGAGGACAACATCATCACCTTCATCGGCGCCGGGCACGAGACCACGGCGCGCGCGCTCGGCTGGACGATCTACTGTCTCGCCGAAGCGCCTTGGGAGCGCGACAAGGTCGAGCAGGAGATCGATGCGGTGTTGGCGCGCGAGCCCGATCCGACAAGGTGGCTGGACGCCATGCCGCTCACCCGCGCCGCCTTCGAGGAAGCGCTGAGGCTTTATCCGCCGGCGCCCTCGATCAATCGCGAGCCGATCGAGCCGGAGACCTGGAACGGCCTCTATATCCCGAGATACGCCGCCGTGCTGGTGATGCCCTGGGTGGTGCATCGTCATCGCAAGCTATGGGACAGGCCGGACGCCTTCATGCCGGAGCGCTTCCATCCGGAGAACCGCGAACGGATCGACCGCTTCCAGTATCTGCCTTTCGGCGCCGGGCCGCGCGTCTGCATCGGCGCCAGCTTCGCCATGCAGGAGGCGATCATTGCTTTGGCCATCCTGTTGTCGCGCTTCCGTTTCGACGTAACGTCACAAACTCGGCCATGGCCGGTGCAGAAGCTGACCACGCAGCCGCAGGGCGGCCTGCCGATGCAGATTTCCCGCCGCGCCTGATTGGAACGGGTCCCGATCGGGAACAGTCTACCGGTCGGCGATCGGCCGGCGCTGCTGGAACTGGCCGGCGGCGCGGAAGCGCCAGAGATAGCTCGGCAGGATCGCGGCGATCGCCTGCGGCTGGATGCCGAGGCCATTGATCGTTCTGTTCGCCTTGGCGGCGGCTTCGGAGACGACGTTGTGCTCGCGCAGCTGCAGCACCTGGTCCTTGGTCAGCAGCGGATTGGGCAACAGCTGCAGGATCGAGGCTTGGATATTGGCCACCCACCACGGCACTGGCACCAGGAGGCGTCTGCGGTCGATAACGGCGAGCAGCTCCTGCATGCATTCCTTGAAGGTCAACACCTGCGGGCCGCCGAGCTCATAGGTCTGGCCACGCTCGACCTTGCCGTCGACCGAGCGTGCCACCGCCTCGGCAACGTCGCCGACATAGATCGGCTGGAATTTCGTCTCCCCGCCGCCGATCAGCGGCAGCACGGGCGAGAAGCGCGCCATGTTGGCGAAGCGGTTGAAGAAGGCGTCCTCGGGTCCGAAATTGATCGAGGGCCGCAAGACGACGGCGTCGGGCACCGTCTCGAACACTGCTTTCTCGCCGAGAGCCTTGGTGCGGGCATATCCCGACGGCGAGTTGAGGTCGGCGCCGAGCGCCGATATATGGGCGAGGCCGGCGCCGACCGATCGCGCGGCCTCGGCGACGGCGCGCGCGCCGAACTCGTGCACGGAGCCGAATTTCTGCCGACCGCTCTCATGCAGTATGGCGACGAGATTGACGACGTGGTCGGCGCCCTGAACGGCGCGGTCGACCGACCAGCGCACGCGCACATTGGCCTGCACCGGCTGGATCTGGCCGACATTGCCGAGCGGCTGCACATGGCCGGCAAGGTCGGGCCGCCGGCAGGCGACCCGGATGCGATAGCCGCGCTTGGCGAGCGCGCGAACGACATGACGGCCGACGAATCCCGAGCCGCCGAACACGACGACGAGCTTGGGGGTCTGCAGGATTTCGGTCATGGCTGGCTCCGCGCGCAAAAGCTTGGCTGAGCCGCTTCTTAATCCGTTTCGCGTCAAAGGCAAAGAGCGACCGGAGGTCGCCGCCGCCTTGTTTTTTAGTAATTCCAGGAAAGTGTGGAGCGGTTTTCCGTGCCGAATTGCGTCAGGGTAAAAGCCGCTCAGAACGCCCGGCCGATGCGCGCGTCGACCGAATGCCGGTTGCCGCCTCGGATGACGAAGAAGGCGAGGATTGCCGCCCAGAGCAGCGACTTTTCCGCGCCCGAAAAGCCCTGGCCCATGGTGACCCAGTGGAACCATACTGTGACCAGAAGCACGATCAGGCCGGCGAAAGCGGCCGGGCGGGTGACGAGGCCGATGGCAATCAAAATGCCGCCGAAGAATTCGGTGCAGGCGAGCAGCGGCGACCAGAAGACGCCAGGATAGAAGCCCAGACCTTCGACCATTTCCGTGGCGCCAAACGGATTGACGATCTTCTGCGAGCCATGAATGGCGAGGAACGCCCCGGCAACGGCGCGCAGCAGCGTTTCGGCCGCATTGTTCAGCGTCGCATAGAGTCCGCCTAGGGCCGGAACGATAAGCCTTGGTCTGGACGTGTCGGTGCTGGCGAACATGCGGTCTCCTTTTTGCTGATTTGACGGACGCAAAGGCGTCCACTCCGTCAAATAGAATAAACCTGACGAACTTTCGCATGTTTTATTGCCGCAGTGAGAAACAGAAAACCCCGCCGAGGCGGGGTTTTCCGGGCAGTGAGCGCATCGAAACAGGGTCCAACGAGGCGGCCTGACCTGAGACGGTATCAAGGCGGCG
>NZ_RZSR01000206.1:0-7554 GCF_004023265.1 Mesorhizobium sp. M1A.F.Ca.IN.020.06.1.1 | reverse complement strand
TACGCCGGCAGCGGCCGCCTTGCTTTCGCCCCGGCATCCGTCCGAGCGCCGGCATCGCGCGGATGCGGTCCGATCGGCATGATCGCCGGAAACGGCGTCGCGCCGAAGGCGAAGGTCCATTTGTAGCCGATGAGCCGCTCTTCCGGCGTGGTGTGCTGGTCGTGATGGGCAAGCAGCCTGGCGCGCTCCGCCAAGTCCTCCGCCTCGCGCCGCACCATCTCCGCCGTTTCCGGCCGCATGCGCCGCGAGAAGCTGACGAAGGTCGCTTCGCGTTCAAGATGGGCTATCGCCCAGCCGACAAAATTCTTGTTGGTGGTCTCGAAATGCGGCCGCAGCGGACCCTCGAAATCCCACTGGATCGGTGTCTCGACCAGCAATCTTGCCGACAGGCCGCGCCCGAGCGCCACCAGCCCAAGCTCTTCCAGGTCGCGCAGATAAAGAAACATCGAAGCTTCGCTGAGACCCTGTGAGCGCATGATGCCTTCGGGCGTGAATTTTTCGGACAGCATGATGAAGACGAAGAGCAGCGCCGGCCGCGCGGCGAGCTTGCGCTCGATCTCCGGCGCGACGTGGTTGGCCGGTCCCGGTCCCCGGTTCATCGAGCCCAGCACATTCTCCAGTTCCACGTCCGCAGCGGCGCAGATTTGTATCAGCCGATCGAGCTTGCAGTTGCGCTCATGGAAGATGCGCTTCACTGTCGGCTCGGAAACGCCCATGCGCTCGGCCAGCGCCCGGTAGGTCAGGCCCTTGGCCTTCAATGTCCGTTTCAGCGCCTCGAAGATCGGCCCGTTCATGGAATGCACCTCGTTTGCGCGAATTCGTATCGCTCCTCGATACTACGCTCGAACTGGCTTCCGGAAAAGTATCGAAAAACCTAGCTCTTGGCCGTCAACACAGGAGAGCATCATGAAAAACCTCATCGCTTCGACCTTTCTCGCCATCGCCGGCATCGCAACGGCTGCCACCGCCGAGGCCGGCGAGATCTGGCGCGCCGGCGGCTTCGAGCAGCCGGAATCGGCGCTGGTCGATGCCGCCAACAAGCGCATCGTCGTCTCCAACATCGTCGGCAATCCGGGCGAAGCTGATGGCAACGGCTATTTGTCGCTGCTGTCGCTGGACGGCAAGGTCATCAGCCGCCATTGGGTGGACGGCATGGACGCGCCCAAGGGCATGGCGATTGCCGGCGGCAAGCTCTACGCCGCCGACATCACCAAGGTGCGCGTCGTCGACCTCGCCAGCGGCAAGCTGGTCTCTACCATCGATGTGCCCGGCGCCGTCTTCCTGAACGACATGACCGCCGATGCCTCGGGCAAGGTCTATGTCACGGATATGCTCGCCGACACGATCTACCGTATCGACGGCGACAAACCGGAGCTGTTCATCAAGGATGCGCTGCTCGCCTCGCCCAATGGCGTCTTCGCCGATGGCGACCGGCTGATCGTCGCGTCCTGGGGCAAGGGCATCAAGCCCGATTTCAGCACGGCGGCGCCGGGCGGCCTGCTGGCCGTCGACGTCGCCAGAAAGAAGGTGACGCCGCTGCCGGGCGCGCAAAATTTGCCGACCTCGACGGCGTCATCGCCATCGGCGACACGATCTATGCCACCGCCTACATGACCGGCACGCTCTATCGCTACAAGGGCGGCGGCGCGCCGGAAGCGATCGCCACTTTCAAGCCGGGCAGCGCCGATATCGGCACCGACGGCAACTCGACCATCTATGTTCCGCTGATGAACGAAGGCGCGGTCGCGGCGCTGAAGCTCGACTGAGGACGATTGCGGCGGGAACGAGGTCGATCGGGGCTGGACCGCCATATCGACGGGGCTGCCATCTGGTTCAGCCGCTCGCTCCGGGATATCCGGCAGCAACCGTCACATGGGCCAAGCCGTGAAGACATCCAGCCTGACCGGCGCCGCCGTGTCGCCAATGATCCCGGTGCTCGTATGCGCACTGGCGATCTTCCTTTTGTCCGGGATGGACGCGGCGATGAAGTCCCTGGTCATCGCGGTCGGTGTGTACAACACCGTGCTGTGGCGCAGCCTAGTCTCGACCTTGATCGCGGGCGCCGCCTGGTCGGCGGGGCCGCGCTCGAAGCCGGCTCTTCCGGTGCTGGGGCTGCATGCGCTACGCGCCGCGGTCGTCGGCATCGTCCTGGTTTCGTTCTTTTGGGGTCTCGCCAGATTGCCGCTCGCCGAGGCGATCGGGCTCAGCTTTGTCGCGCCCCTGTTTGCGCTTTTTCTCGCAGCCTTGTTGCTGGGCGAGAGAATCCGGCGCCAGGCGGTGTGGGCGTCGCTGGCCGGCATCGCCGGCGTCGCGATCATTCTGGCCGGCCAGTTCGGGCAGGCCGGCCACTCGCAGGATGCGCTCCTGGGCACGGCCGCGGTGCTCGTATCGACTGTGTTCTATGGCTACAATCTGATCCTCGCGCGGCGGCAGGCGCTGTTGGCCAAGCCGGTCGAGATCATGCTGTTCCAGAACCTCTGCATCGCGGTCATCCTTGGTCTCGCCGCGCCGTGGCTCGCCGTCGCGCTGCCGAGTGACCTGTGGCTTCACCTGGTCGGGGTGGCGATGCTGTCGCTTGCCGGCCAATTCTTGATGAGTTGGGCCTACGCTCGCGCCGAAGCGCAATATCTCATCCCGACGGAATACTCGGCCTTCATCTGGGCGATCGCGCTCGGCTGGTTCTTCTTCGGCGAGGAGGTGGCCTGGACCACGCTGACCGGGGCTTGCCTGATCGTCGCCGGCTGCCTGATCGCGGCGCGCGCCAACCCGAAACTTGCGGAGCCGATCGAAGCGGCAGTTTGAGAGAACATGTCGCTCTACGCGGACTGCGATTGTCCTTTCAGCTGCGCCCGCGCGTCGCGAATCGAGGCGGCATAGGTGACCAGCGGCTGCTTGAGGCCGTGGTTGACCAGCATGCGCCGTGTCTGCGGCGCGGCGCCCGCGATGATCAAGCGCACGCCGGCGCGTCCGGCCTTGTGCGCGGCACCCCCGATGACGTTTGCCGCCGTCGAGTCGAGGAACGGCACCGCCGAGCAATCGAGGATGAAATTCTTGCGCTGGTCTGCGATTCGGTCGAGCACGGCGCCGACGGTCAAGGCGGCACCGAAGAAGAAGGCCCCGGAGATTCGATAGATGACGGTATCGGCGTCTGCCGCCTGGCTTGAATCATAAGTGGCGGCGCGATCGGCGACGTCCTCCGGCACCAGCGGCAGATCGGCCTCGACTGCGATGGACTTGGCCATGCGATCGATGAACAGGATCGACCCGAGCGCGAAGCCCGACGACGATGCCTTCCGTCAGATCGCGCAGGATGACGATCAGGAACGTCGCCATCAGCACCAGCGCGTCGCCACGCGAGGCTCTGAGGAGCGTGAGGAAAGCCCGTCGCGACTTCTTGTGCGGCTCAGCCTTGGGAGTTCTGCGGCGTGGCAGGCTTGAGACGCACGCCCCTGCCGCCGCGCTCGCTGGCCTGGTTCTCGCCGATCAGCTCCACCCCGGCCTCGTCGAGTGCCTGGATGACCTTCATCAGCGTATCGACCACGCCTCTGACGACACCTTCACTCGCTTCCATGCGTTGGATGGTCGGAAGCGAAACCCCGGCGCGCTCGGCGAGCGTTTTCTGGTCGATACCGGCCAACGCCCTCGCGGCGCGCATCTGCGCGGCAGTGATCATCGGCCAGAACCCCTGTCTGAGTCTGCAGTATCAATGGATAATCCAAAGATCATGATGTTTCAAGCATCCTAACAAACAGTTGAAACATGAGTACTCATTCGCTGTCCGCCACCACTTTGCGCCGCTGCAGCAGGCGCGCTGCAAGCCAGCACAACATGGCCCAGGCAAAGCCGGCGCACCAGCCGGCAAGCACGTCGGACGGCCAATGCACGCCGAGATAGACGCGGCTGGTTCCGACCAGCACCGTGGTGAGCACGGCGAGGCCGAGCACGAAGATCTTCGTCCTGCGGTTCGGTAGGAAACGCGCGGCGAGCGAGCCCAGCGTGAGATAGGTCACCGCCGACAGCATCGCATGGCCGCTCGGAAAGGAGAGCGAGGTCTCGTTGACGAGATGCGAGACGAGATCGGGGCGGGGCCGGTCGACCTCGAACTTGAGCAGGCTGGACGCCGCCTGGCCGCCCGCCACCGAAACGAACACGAACAGTGCGGTCGCCGGTCGGCGCATCAGCAGAAAATAGACGATCACCGCAGTCGTGATCAGCACCAGCACGCTGGTGCTGCCGAGCGCGGTGATATCGCGCACCGCGCCTTGCAGCCAAAGCGGACCGATCGGGCTGTCCGGCTGCCCGGCATGGCGGAAGGCGAGCAGGATTTCCGTGTCCAACGCATGCGGAGTCGTGGCGCGCGCCACGCCCATGAGTTCCACCAGGCCCCATAGCCCGCAGGCGATGGCCAGCCCGGCCGCAAGCACCGGGAATTCTATTCTGTTGAGCAGCGCCTTGGCGGTCGATTTCATGCCGGGCCTGCTCCAATTACAGCCGCTGCATATAGGGTCCGAGCGTGATCAGCGCGACGGCCGCGATCGCCAGCACGACGCCTGTCGCTTGGAAAGTGTTGAGGCGCTCTCCAAAGAAGACCAGCGCGACGACATTGACTGAGACCAGCTGGATCACTGCCGACAGGCTGAACGACACCGACATGCCGAATTCGCGGATCAGCCTGAGCATGATCAGATTGCCGGCGGAATAGAGCGCCAGCGTCAGCACGATCTTGCCGAGACTCGGCGCCAATCCCCATTGTTTGGCCGCCATCGCGGCCAGGAGGAAAATCACAGTCGAAACGCCAAGCTGCGCCAGTCCCCAGAGACTCACGTTCATCCCTCCCGAAGCGGCCTTCGCCGCGCCGCTCGCCGCTTTTGTTTCCGAAGCGCGCGAAGCCGTCAAGCTGATGGCGTCGGGCAAGCTACGCTGCGACGGGATCGAAGGCGGAATCTCGCAAGGCAAGCCCCGCAGCCATGGTTGGCGTCCTTGCGCCGAGCGCGCTCGGGAGTCTGCTCGCCGTGTGTTGTGGGCCTCGTGTGGCGCCAATGCGTGGGCGAACAGTCATCAGCCGGCAAATTGGCATTGCTCAATGGGGCTGATGTCACGAAAATGTGATCGGGCGCCTATAGGGTTCGACCGGTTACACGTTCCAGCCACCTCAAGAGCCAGAGGACAGCCCATGACCCAACCTGAGATTCGCTTCCGTACCAGCCAGCTTGAGGAGAATGACGGCCCGCCCGTCAATCCTACCGACAACCGTACGATGGGCGAGATCATCGCCGCGCGCTTCTCGCGCCGCGACTTCCTCAGGGGTTCGCTGGCTGTCTCGGCCATCGCCGCCACCGTGAGCCCGCTGGCGCTCGTCGCGGCAGACGAGGCGCGCGCCGCCGAGGTCTCGGCCTTCAAATTCGACGAGCTCGAGGCCGGCATCGACGACAAGCACCACGTCGCGCCGGGCTACGATGCCGACGTGCTCTTGCGCTGGGGCGACCCGCTCTTTACCGATTCGCCGGAATTCGACCCGGCAAAACAAACGGCCGGAGCCCAGGCAAGACAGTTCGGCTACAACAACGACTATATCGGTTATATCCCGATCGAGGGCTCGGACGAGCATGGCCTGCTGGTCGTCAACCACGAATACACCAACCCGCATCTGATGTTCCCCGGCATCGTCAAGATCGTCGACAAGGACGGCAAGAAGGCCGCCGAGGTGGCGCCGCTCAGCAAGGAGCAGGTCGATGTCGAAATGGCGGCGCACGGCGGCAGCATCGTCGAGATCCGCAAGGAGGGCGGCAAATGGCAGGTGGTGCGTGACGGCAAGCTCAACCGCCGCATCATGTCCACCACCGAAATGGCGCTGTCCGGTCCGGTAGCCGGCCATGATCGCGTCAAGACCAATGCCGACCCGTCTGGCACCAAGGTCTTCGGCACCCTCAACAACTGTGCCGGCGGCGTCACGCCCTGGGGCACCTATGTGATGGCCGAGGAGAACATCCACGGCTATTTCTCGGGCGAGTTGCCGGAAGGCCACAAGGAGGCCGCCAACTACAAGCGCCTCGGCATTCCGGAGGGCGCCTATGAATGGGGCGCGCATTACGATCGCTTCAACCTCGCGAAGGAACCGAACGAGCCCAACCGCTTCGGCTGGGTCGTCGAGGTCGACGTCAACGACCCGAATTCGGTGCCGAGGAAGCGAACCGCCATGGGTCGCTTCAAGCATGAGGGCGCCGAATCGATCGTCACCAAGGATGGCCGCGTCGCCTTCTATCTCGGCGACGACGAACGCTTCGACTATGTCTACAAATTCGTCACCAAAGGTACGTTCAATCCGAACGACCGCGCCGCCAACATGAACCTGCTCGACGAGGGCACGCTGCATGTTGCCAAATTCGCCGAGGACGGCTCGGTCGAATGGATGCCGATCGTGTTCGGCGAAGGTCCGCTGACGGCGGAAAACGGTTTCGCCAGCCAGGCCGACGTTCTGATCGAGACGCGTCGCGCCGCCGACCTGCTCGGCGCCACCAAGATGGATCGGCCGGAAGACATTCAGCCCAATGCCGGCAACGGCAAGGTCTATGTCATGCTGACCAACAATTTTAAGCGCAAGGCCGACCAGGTCGACGCCGCCAATCCGCGCGCGGCGAACGCCTTCGGCCACATCATCGAGATCGTCGAGGACGGCGGCGACTTCGCCGCCACCAAGGGCAAGTGGGAAGTGCTGCTGAAGTGCGGCGATCCTTCGGTGGCCGATGTCGGCGCCACCTTCTCGACTGCCACCACCGCCAATGGCTGGTTCGGCATGCCGGACAATTGTGCCGTCGACTCGGCCGGCCGCCTGTGGGTCGCGACCGACGGCCAGGGCCCGAAGGCCACCGGCCGTACCGACGGCCTGTGGGCGGTCGACACCGAGGGCGCGGCGCGGGCGACCTCAAAGCTGTTCTTCCGCGTGCCGATCGGCGCCGAGATGTGCGGCCCGCTATTCGCGCCGGACGACCAGACCGCCTTCGTCGCCGTCCAGCATCCGGGCGATGGCGGCGAGGACTGGGAAGCTTTTGGCCGCCCCTCCTATTACGAGGATCCATCGACCCGGTGGCCGGACTTCAAGCCGGACATGCCGGTGCGTCCGGCGGTCGTTGCCATCACCAAGCAGGGCGGCGGCAAGATCGCGGTCTGATTGGCGACTCGCTTAAGCAGGGGAAGGGTTGCGGTGATCCGCGACCCTCCTCACCTTGCGATTACTCCACGCCTCGGACCACGGCCATGTTCAGGGTGGTTCTCAACCGGAAGCCGATAGCCTCGTAGAGGCCGATGGCCGGAGCATTGCTGTCATAGGCGTGCAGGTATGGAACCTCGCCCCGCGCCATGATCCGGTTCGCCACGAACAGCGACAGCAGCCTGGCAAGGCCGCCGCCGCGGAAATCCGGATGCGTGCACACGCCGCTGAGCTCGGAGTAGCCGGGCTGCTTCATGCGCTCGCCGGCCATCGCCGCGAGCCTGCCGTCGATCTTCACGCCCCAGAACTCGCCGAGGCTCAAGGCTTCGAGCGTGAACGGGCCGGGC
>NZ_RZSR01000205.1:0-7568 GCF_004023265.1 Mesorhizobium sp. M1A.F.Ca.IN.020.06.1.1 | reverse complement strand
TTAGAACGAACGCTGGAAGCGGAGCATACCGCCGACGCTGTTCTTCTTATTGGCGTTGGTCCAGTTTCGGTCGTCCAGTTCGCCGAATTTGCCATCGTGCAAGTAATCGACCTCGGCCGTAACCGTGAAGCCAGGCACAATGTCGTAGGCGACGTTGGCTGCGACGCCGTAGTTCTTGGCGTCATCAGCAGAGGCCTGGAGGTTGAACGAGGTCTTCTCGTTGAACTTGTAGGTGCCGCCGCCCCAGACTGCCCAGTTTCCGCCCCACTGCTTGTAGAAGTTTCGGTCGATGTGGTCGTCCGACCCGTAGCCGGCCATGAGGAAAAGCGACAGCTCGTTGGTCGCGTTCACATCCAAGCGGACCTTGCCTGCCCATTCATCCCAGGCGCTGTCATAGGCGACGACGCCCGTGATGGCGCCCCAGCCCTGGGTATACTTCACGCCGCCGACAACATGCGGAACATAGCTGTCGATGGTGTCATTGCCCGAACCGGCATTGTAGAGGTAATTGCCAGCCCCATCAACAACCGGGCCGCCAGCGGAACCGGCCCCTTCTTCCAGCGAGACCACAGCCGAGAAGCCGTTGCCGGCGTCAAAGTAGTACTGGACGACGTTGGTGTCGAAGCCGCCATAGGGAACCAGCGTATCGTTGATGACGTTGCCGGCGTATCCGATGAACGTGTTGAAGGCCGATTCGTCCTTGCCGACGCGCAGGCCGCCGAGCTGGATCCAGGCGAAATTCAGCGTGATGCCCTTGTTACCGGCGGGATTGCCGATCGGCTGGCCGCCGGCGGTGACCGAATCGCCATAGCCGTTGGAATTGCCGAAGTTGATGCGCGTCTCGGTGTAAGTCTTCAACGTGCCGAGCTCGGTCTCCTGGCCAGTCCAGGTCTTCAGCGTAAAGCGGGTGTTCTTGTACCAGGTACCCTGGTCGCCGCCATTCCGCACGTCGAGGCTGCGCGCGCCATCGAACGAACCGACATCGCCGAGGCCAATGTCGTAACGGACATAGCCGCCAATGCGCAGGCAGGTCTCAGTGCCGGGGATATAGAAGTAGCCCGAGCCGTATACGTCGCAGATCTTGACGTATTCAGCCGGTTCCGGCTCGGCGACGGTCACCGCGTCGGCGGCGCGAGCACCGGAAACTGCGATCAGGGCCGCAGCTGAGCCGAGAAGAAGGCTCTTGATGTTCATTTTCTGACCTCCAGTCAGAATCGAACGGCAGCGTCGATTTCACTCGACTGTCACCGGTGTCAGTGCTTTGTTATTGCTGTATTTTTTTGCCGGGTAGCCGCTACCACAGACGTTTGCTGGCGAACGCGTGCCCGGATCCCGATTTGAGATAGCGCTCGAACGAAGTCGCCTTTGCTCGGCTTGAAAGGCCATGTAGGTCACGATTCGCCGCGGCAGAAATTTGGAAGTGTGACTGGACTTTCCTGCGTGATGCTCAGCAATTCGTCGCCGCAGGTCCGATGTTATGCCGATATAACGCTCGCCTACGAAAGCCTCGCTCGCAATCAGGTATACGTACCACACGGACCGGCCCTCCTTCGCCAAGGCTTCGGAGGGCATCCTCTCCGCATCCTGCTTCGCACGAACTGTCGGGCTTGTCCTGCGAAGCGCGCAGCGCGAAGCAGGATGGCGGAGAGGATGGGATTCGAACCCACGAGAAGCTTTTGACCTCTACTCCCTTAGCAGGGGAGCGCCTTCGACCACTCGGCCACCTCTCCGTCGCGCCGCTGGATAAAGAAAAGCGGCGGCACAATCAACAAGCCCGCGCCGTAATCGCTGAAAATTCGACGCCGGCAGCAGGATGAGTGTTCCCATGCGGCGATTCCATGGCGATTCCCGGCCGGCGACTCGCAGCTGGCGCCGCAATTTCGGCCGCCCCTCGCCGGATTCGACCGACTGCAAGGCCTTAATGGTTAATGAGAACTTTCGGAGTGAGGCCAAATCGTGTCATTTGTGCAACAACGTCCGGTGATAGCGTCTGGACGGGGCTTCTGCCGATACGATCATAGTTGAACGCCGCCGCCGCCTGGGTAAAGGTCACGTTCGAAGGAGCGGCGCGGTGCGCATCTTTTTCGGTAAGTGGGGATGGGGCAGGGAACGCTGTCCTTCAGCAAAAAATACCCAGACCCGTTTTTTAACTTTTGACTGGAGGTCAGAAAATGAACATCAAGAGCCTTCTTCTCGGCTCAGCTGCGGCCATGATCGCAGTTTCCGGTGCTCGCGCCGCCGACGCGGTGACCGTCGCCGAGCCGGAACCGGCTGAATACGTCAGGATCTGCGACGTGTACGGCTCGGGCTACTTCTACATCCCCGGCACCGAGACCTGCCTGCGCATCGGCGGCTATGTCCGCTACGACATCGGCGTCGGCGACGTCGGCTCGTTCGACGGCGCGCGGTCCTTTGACCACCAAGATGGTGACGAGCAGGACACCTTCTACAAGAATGCGCGCTTCACGCTGAAGACCTGGACCGGCCAGGAGACCGAGCTCGGCACCTTGAAGACCTACACCGAGACCCGGTTCAACTTCGGCAACCGCAACAACTACGGCCAGGTCACTGTTACTGGTCCTACCACAGCCCCCGTTACGAACCTGCTCGGCAACCCCGCCGCCAACAAGGCCGTCTCGCTGAACTTCGCCTGGATCCAGCTCGGTGGCCTCCGAGTTGGTAAGGACGAATCGGCCTTCAACACGTTCATCGGCTACGCCGGCAACGTCATCCAGGATACGCTCGTTCCCTACGGCGACTTCGACACCAACGTCGTCCAGTACTACTTCGACGCCGGCAACGGCTTCTCCGCCGTCCTCTCGCTCGAAGAAGGCTCGGGCGTCGTCGGCACGATCGACAGCTATGTTCCGCATGTCGTCGGCGGCCTGAAGTGGACGCAGGGCTGGGGCGCCATCAGCGGCGTCATCGCTTATGACAGCAACTATGAAGAAGTCGCTGGTAAGGTCCGCTTGGACGTGAATGCCACTGACGCGATCTCGCTGTTCATCATGGCTGGCTACGGTACCGACGACAACCTGTTGGAAGTCCATGCTCCGGGCACTGGTATCAACGCTGGCGGCCGCGGCTTCTACAAGCAGTGGAGCGGTAACTGGGCAGTGTGGGGCGGCGGCACCTACAAGTTCAACGAGAAGACCTCGTTCAACCTCCAGGTGTCTGCTGACGATGGCAAGAACGTCGGCGTCGCTGCGAACGTCGCCTACGACATCGTTCCCGGCTTCACGGTGACCGCCGAAGTTGACTACCTCCACCTTGGCGACGACTCCGTCTCCAACTGGACCAACGCCGACAAGGAAAACAGCGTGGGCGGCATGCTCCGCTTCCAGCGCTCCTTCTAAGGGCTGGACTGCTACAACTGAAATCCGGCCCGGGCATCTCTGCGCCCGGGCCGTTTTGCTTTTCGCGATGGATCAACGCAACGAAAGGACGGGGGTGAAAACGGTAAGCTGATCGGGTCTGTAGAGCGACTTTGTGGGATCCGCCATCGGCGGATGGGGTCGGAGACCAGACTCGAAAACTCTTGAAAGGATGCTCCCGAGCGGTTAGGGCTGGTCCCTTAACCACAGGGGGTGTGGCTAAAAATGTCGAATGAAGCGATTCGAGAGGGGGAGCCCTCTGGTCATTTTGCGGTATTTTCTTCTCAGAATTCGAAATTTAGGTACACCTATAACAAGATCCGGGAAGTAAAGTCGTACAGGGTCAGTGAGCTCTTTACAGCATACCGGGATATACTCTGGGATGATGGGCGGCATAAATACAATGTCAGCTCATTCATTGGTGAAATAGACGAGATCCTTCTGGGAGAGCGTTTCAGCACCTTTGACCAGAACACCCTGGACAGTCTTATCGGTACCTTGCGCCAGCGCGGGAACAGCAACGCAACCATCAATCGCAAGATGGCTGCACTCAGCAAGCTGCTGCGCAAGGCTCATAAGATGGGAGATATCCACAGCCTGCCCGAGTTCCGCCGCCAGAAGGAGCGGGCGGGACGGATTCGTTTCCTCGAAAGGGACGAAGAGACAAGGCTGTTCGCGGCCATCAAGAGCCGCAGCGAGGATGCTTACAGACTTTCGGTCTTCCTGGTCGACACCGGCTGCCGTCTCGGCGAGGCGCTCGGCCTGATCTGGAACGACATCCAGGAACACCGCGTCAGCTTCTGGATCACAAAGTCGGGCCGCAGCCGCACCATCCCGATGACCGAGCGGGTCAAGGAGGTGATCAAGCTGCCGCCGACCACCGAAGGCCGCCGGCCAAAGGGTCCGTTCACCAAGCTCACGCAGGCACAGTACCGCGCCATCTGGAATGAGGCGAAGGCCGAAGTCGGTCTTGGCGCCGATGAGCAAGTGGTGCCGCATATCCTGCGCCACACCTGCGCTTCGCGACTCGTCCAGGGCGGCATCGATATCCGGCGCGTGCAGATGTGGCTCGGTCACCAGACGCTGTCGATGACCATGCGTTACGCGCACCTCGCCACCAACGACCTCGATGGCTGCGTCGTCGTGCTCGAGAAGCCGCGCGCCGAAGAGGCGCCGCGGCCCGCAGAGAACTCGGTGTTTGCGTCCCCGTTGACCACGCCTTCATCGGCCAAAGCCGCCCGCAAGGAGAGCGGCTCGGAGCCGGCGAAGGCGCGCCGCAAGAGCTCGAAGGGCAAATAGGGGGCACGCCACGCGCCGGGAATCTATATTTCAAAAACAAGCCCGGGGTAGCGTTAGTCTCGGACTTTACTCTACTTCGACTGGGCTTCGGCGCGATCGAGGAAATCCGCGATCTTCTTCGGCAACTCACCGGTGTCCAGCAAGGGCGCGTGTCCCTGGCCTTCGACAGTGATCGTCTCCATGCCGGGATGACGCTTTGCCATCTCCTCGATCGTCGCGGTGGAGAGAAGCGTCGAATTGCCGCCGCGTATGGCGAGCAACGGCACGGCGGCAAGCGCGTTGAACTGTGGCCAAAGATCCGGCAGTGGCTTGCTGAAGTCGACATTGGCCAGGGTCTCGACCAGGGCAGGATCGAAATCGGGCACCAGCCCGGCATCCGTGTCGCGGCAGATGGCGCCAACCATGCGCGCCCAGTCGGCATCGGTGAGCGCAGGGAAGCCGGCACCATGCACGCGCCGCTGCGTGTCGACCGCCTCGGCGAATGTCTTCGGCCTCGGCGCGCGATCGAGATATGAGCGGATATGGGCAAGACCTTCCGCCTCGATCACCGGGCCAATATCGTTGAGGACAATGGCTTTCAAGGCGGCCGGCTTCAGCGCGCCGAGCACATGGATGATCAGTCCGCCGCGCGAGGTGCCGATGAAGCCAGCCTCTTCGATACCCAGCGCTGACAAGCCAGCGAGCACGTCGCCGGCTTCGACGCCGACATTGTAGTGGCTGATGTCGGGATCGTAGTCGGATCGGCCACGGCCGCGATAGTCGAAAGCGACGACCTTGCGCGGCGTCTTCGCCTTGCCGGAGAGGTAAAGCGCGAGCTCATGGAAGTCGCGCGCATTGCGGGTGAGGCCGGGCAGGCAAACGATCGGCCAGCCACCGTTCGCCTCGCCATAAATGCGGGCATGCAGTTTCAGCCCATCGGGTGCGGCATAGAAGAAGTCGGAGAAACCGTCGCTCGCCATCGGGATGCTGCTCCTCGCTGAGGTGACCGACAGCTACAGGCGAGGGCGGCCGCGGTCAAATGATGGGAAGGCACGCTACACAACCTTGCCACGCTGGCGGGACAGCATCTCCTCTGTTCTGTCGGACATCTCCCCGCAAGGGGATTGACTGTCATCTAAGCTTTTACCCATCGCCAAAGCGGCATGAACGAGCCGGCAGCGAAACTGCCAATCTCCAAGTGCGGGAGGTGTCCGGCAGGACAGAGGGGCGCGAAGGATCGCCAACCTGAGGCTTGCATACGCCCCACGGCGATCAACTCCGCCCGTTCACCAGATCCCCGACGATGTCGTATTTGCCGGAAATACGCATCTTGTAGACTTCATAATTCTCCATCACGCGCTGCACGTAACTTCTTGTTTCCGTGTAGGGGATCCGCTCGACCCAGTCGACGACGGCGTCCACGTCCTTGCCGCGCGGATCACCGTATTTCGCCACCCACTGGGCGGCGCGGTTTGGGCCGGCATTGTACCCCGCGAAGGTCAGCACATAGGAGCCGTTGAAGCGGTCGAGCTGCTCGCCGAGAAAAGCTGACCCCAGCGTCGCGTTGTAACCGGCATCGGTCGTCAGCCGCGTTTGCGAGAAGGTCATGCCGGCCTTCTTCGCCAGTTGCTTGGCGGTACCCGGCATCAACTGCAAGAGGCCGCGCGCGCCCGCGCTGGAAATCGCCGCGACATTGAACTCGCTCTCCTGGCGGGCGATGGCATAGGCCAGCGCCTTGCCGGAGCCGGAGATATCGGCCGAATCGGGAATGACACCCAACGGATGCGAAAGCGCACCCACATCGATGCCGCGCTGGGCGGCGATCTTGCCGACCTTCAGCGCCATGAAATGGTTGCCCTGTTTTTCGGCAAGCCCCGCCAGCAGCGCAAGCTCGCCGGGGCTGGTCAGCTGCCCCGCGAGGTCGCGGTAGAGCGTCTCGGCATAGCGGTCATACCCTGCCTCCTGCAGCCGCTTGATCGCTTTCACCGCCTCGCGGCCCTCGAAGCTTTGGCGGTCGGCCGCGCTGGGCGTGGGATGGACGATGCTCAAGGTTCTGAGGCCCACACGCTCGCCGGCAAGCTGGCCGTAGAAGGTGGTGCCGTAGCTGGCGGCCCGGGTGAAATAGTCCTTGGCGCTGCCCGGGCCGCCGACTTCCGCGGCGCGGCCAAGCCAGTAATAGGCGCGCGACAGCGACACCGGTCCCTGGGCGAGCTCGGCGATGCGTGAAAAATGCGAGGCGGCTGCTGCCGGGTCGTTGAGACCGCGCAATGCATACCAGCCGGCATGGAACTCGGCTTCCGCGGCGCTGGCCGCGCTTTCGGCCGCATGCATGGAGGCGATCTTGTAGGCGGTCTTTATGTCGCCCTGATCGACCAGCTCGCGCGAAAGAACGCGCCGCTCCACCCACCAGGCATCGGGATCGACCAGCGCGTCGCGATTGGTCGGCGCCTTCATCACGACTGCCGCGGCATCGGCAAGTTTTTGCTGCTTGCGCAGATATTCTGCCTCGGCGAAGAAATAGCCGGCCGAACGCTGCGCCGCCGGCACCGCCTTCAACAGTTTCGCCGCGTTTTTTTCGCCTTTATCGACCGCCACCCAGGCATCCGCCAGTTGCTGGGCGCCGGCAATGCCGGCGACGCGCAGCGCCGAGGACGGCCGGTCGGCATAGAACATGCGCTCCATGCGATAGCGATGATCGGCCGCAGGGATCAGCGTGCCGAATTCCTTGATGATGGAAGTTTCGTCCTGGGCATCCAGCTTCTCCGTGCGCCAGAAGGGCACCAGCACCGCGCGCGCCGCCGCTTGATCGCCCAGCGCCACCTGCGAGCGGGCAAGGATGATCACGCCTTCCGGCGTCAGCGGCTGGCTGCGGCCGAAGGCCCGCACCACCACTTGCGGCGGCGGGCTCTCGCTGTC
>NZ_RZSR01000204.1:0-7588 GCF_004023265.1 Mesorhizobium sp. M1A.F.Ca.IN.020.06.1.1 | reverse complement strand
TCCTAAGCCCCATCGCGTGCGGCTGGCTCCGATGCTGTCTGCATCTGGTCATCTAATGGGCGATCTTACCGTTCTCAACTGGGATGATGAAACTTTCTGGCTAATGGGGTCGTACTATCTGCGGTCTTGGCATATGCGCTGGTTCGACCAGCACAAGCCCAGCAGAGGTGTTGCGATCTCCGACATTTCGGATGCGGTTTCTGGCTTGTCGGTCACCGGCCCAAAGTCACGCGAATTTCTAGCGAGCTTAACCCCTTCAGATCTGTCGAACGCGGCCTTCCCATTCATGGCGTGTCAGCAAATAGACATTTGCCGCAGCCAGGCCAACGTGGCACGCCTCTCGGTGATGGGGGAACTAGGCTATGAGATCAATGTGAACGCTGCCGAGCAAAGACAGCTCTACCTTGATTTGTTGTTGGCCGGCCGCGATTGGAACCTTCGTGAAATCGGTTTCAATGCGTTGAGTTCTCTGCGTATCGAGAAAAGCTACGGAATCTGGTCGCGTGAGTTCACCCGCGCTTACACACCGGCTATGTGCGGCCTCGACCGCTTTGTCGCCTTTGATAAAGGTGATTTCATTGGAAGAGACGCGGTATTGGCCGAGCGTGATAAAGGGCGGCCCAAACAGCGGCTGGTTACTCTGAAAATCGATGCCAATGGCGCCGACGCTTCAGGCTTTGAGCCTGTCTTCGCGGGCGGACATCTCGTTGGTCAAGTGACATCGGGCGCGTACGGGCACGTTTCCGGTTTAAGCTTAGCACTCGGATACGTTGACAGTGTCGCCGTCGATGAGGGGGCCACCCTGTCAGTCGACGTGGTTGGGAAGTCGCGCCAAGCCGAAATAATTCCTTCCTCCCCGATCGATCCAACCGGGGCGAGGTTGCGTCAATGAAACGGTTGCGAGCAAGGAGCCGGCACTCATGACAAAGCGAGTTCAGAGATTAGGGCAACGCCCCCGGCGCGAGGTCGGTTCGGCAGGAGTTCCGTCGGGAAAGGTTGCCTACCGCAGATTGACCAATCCTCTCCAGCCGCAGCGGAGCTTTTCCGACGATCAAATCGCCACCTTGCACGATACCGCGCTGCGCGTTCTAGAGAACTTGGGCATGCGTGTGCTAAACGAAGAGGCTGTCGAGTATTTCCGAAAGGCCGGCGCAAAAGTCGATACATCCAGTTCAACTGTTTTCATCGACCGGGGTCTCGTTCGACAGGCGCTGGCAAGTGCTCCTGCATCTTTCGCGCTAGCAGGCGGTTCCTCGGACCGCGACATCCAAATTGGCGGCTCAAGCACGGCATTTGTCTGCATCGGCGGCCCTCCGAACGTGATGGATATAGAACGCGGTCGGCGCGCCGGCACGCGAGAAGACATGCGAACTTTCCTGAAGCTCACGCAGCATTTTGAAATAGTGCACCTCCTGAGTGTTAATGTCGAACCTCAGGACGTGCCGCTTGAATTACGCCACCTAGTTCAGACTGAGGGCCAATTGACTCTCAGCAACAAGCCGCTGTTCGTTTATGCTCGCGGGTCGAACCAAGTAAAAGACATGTTCGAGATGATCCGCCTCGCACGCGGGGTCGATGAGGAAGATTTTCGAGCTCGCCCGTACTGTTTTACGGTCATTAACACCAACTCTCCGCGCCAGCTCGACGTTCCGATGTGCCAAGGCATTATCGATTTCGCGCGTGCCAAGCAGGTGGCGATCATCACTCCTTTCACCCTCGCCGGTGCAATGGCTCCGATCACAATTGCAGGCGCCCTCGCGCTACAACATGCTGAAGCGTTAGCTGGAATCACACTGTCTCAAATCGTGAACCCAGGGGCACCGGTCGTTTATGGCTCATTTACGTCCAACGTCGACATGAAATCCGGATCTCCCGCGTTCGGCACACCAGAGTTTGTGCGGGCGGCATTCGGCGCAGGGCAATTGGCGCGCCATATTGGGCTGCCTTGGCGAGGCTCCGCTGCAACCGCATCGAATACACCGGATGCGCAAGCCACTTACGAATATCTAAATTCGGTTTGGGGGTCGGTCCTGGGCGGCGTCAACATGATGCTTCACGCTGCCGGATGGCTAGAAAGCGGCCTGTCGGCATCACTGGAGAAATTCATCCTTGATGTCGAAATGCTACAGACGATTGCAGAAATCTTCCAGACGGCAGATTTGGCTACAGACAATCTTTATGAGGCGATCGCTGAAGTCGAGCCGGGCGGCCATTTCTTCGGCGCGCCCTACACCATGTCTCGCTACCAAACCGCATTTTATTCGCCGCTTGTGTCGGATTGGCGCAATTTCGGGCAGTGGTCTGAAGACGGCAGCAAAACCGCTACTATGCGTGCAAATACCATATGGAAGAAAGTAGTCGAAGATTTCAAAGCCCCCTCCCTGCACGAGGGTGCTGAGGAAGCTCTTAGAGAATTCGTTGCGCGGCGTACCCGCGAAGGAGGAGCGTTTCCCGCATAGGCTGCTCTGTAGAAAGGCGAGAGGTACAGAACCTAATTGGCGGAACACGTTGCTTACACATAAGAGGGCAGTCTCCACAGTGCTTGGCTCAGACAAAAAAGTCAGCCATTAACTCGCTGATAATCTGCCGTCCGAGCGCTGAGCTCCTCTGTAGACTAGGCATGCACTCGGAGTTGGTTGGATTGCGAAATGACAGATCCAAGTAAGAATCCCCCGTTTAGTGCCAGCAAGCGCCGCAAGATTATGCCATTTGACGCGGTTCGCGCTGGAAATAGTCACATCGATAGTTCGGGGCAACGGGAAAAAGCCGCACGATTGAACCAGCATCGGCTCGGTTATGGGGCTATGGTGGAAGCGGAGTGGCGGGCCTCGGCTATTCCCGAACCTAATCTTCCCAAGATGCGACGGTATCGATTGGGTCGCATCCGGGGAGAACTCAGGCAAAAAGACTATGCAGGAGTCCTTCTTTACGATCCTGTGAATATCCGCTACGCGACCGACTCGACCAACATGCAGGTGTGGGTAGCACATAACCCTACGCGCTATTGCTTTGTTCCGACCGCCGGACCTGTCATCCTATTTGATTATCATGGTTGCGACCATTTATCGGACCATTCTGAGGTCGTAGACGAGGTCCGGCCTGCTGTAGCGTTCATGTATCTTTACGCGGGCAATATGGTACCCGAGCATATCAAGCGATGGGCGCGGGATATCGTCGACGTCGTGACTGAACATGGAGCTGGCAACCGGCGAATTGCCGTAGATCGATTGGATCCGGCGGCCTCGGTTGAACTCGCGAAGCATGGCATATCTGTCCACGGTGGGGACGAAATCATGGAACGCGCACGCCTTATAAAGTCTCCAGACGAAATATTATGCATGCGACGCGCTATTGTGGCTTGCCAGAAAGCCATGGGTGAAATGGAGTCTATGCTAGCGCCTGGCATTTCGGAAAATGAACTCTGGGCGCAACTTCATCGGGGTAACATCGCCCGCGGCGGAGAATGGATAGAGACACGTTTGTTGGCATCTGGACCTCGTACCAATCCTTGGTTCCAAGAGTGCTCATCGAGAATAATAGAGGCGGGCGATCTGGTGGCATTTGATACTGACCTGGTTGGACCTTACGGTTATTGCGTCGATATTTCGCGCACATGGCTATGCGGATCAGGAAAACCGACAAATGAGCAGCGAGATCTGTATGCGATCGCAGCTAGTCAAGTTGCAGCAAACACGGAGATTCTGAGACCAGGTATTTCGTTGACCGAATTGGGCGAAATGGCCGTTGGTCTCCCCGACGACTGCACACAGGGTCGCTACAGCTGTCTTTATCATGGCGTCGGACTAGCCGACGAGTACCCTGCGGTTCTTTATAAAGAAGATCGCAAAGATGACTTGCCAGAAGACGTTCTTGAATCGGGCACCGTCCTCTGCGTTGAGAGCTACGTAGGTCGGGCTTGTGGAGACGAAGGGGTAAAATTGGAGCAGCAGGTATTGATTACCGACACCGGTTATGAGCTGCTTTCAGACTATCATCTTGATACTCGATTGTGTAGTTAATTTTGTCTTCTGACAAATGCCAACTAGTTACTACCACGCTCAAATGAACGCTCCGCCCAACATCTTCGCCTTGCAGGCGCTGGCTCCAACCGAAACGGCCGCCCTCCGACCGTTGGACGTGGCGGTGCTCGTGCTTTCTGGCTTTTCGCACCTCGCGCTTCACGCCTATATCGAGCCGTTGCGCATGGCCAACGCTGTCGCGGGGGTGTCGTTGTTTCGCTGGTCGATCATGGGCACGAGTAAGCAGCCCGTCGAAGGGACCAACGGACTTGCAATGGCAGTCGACGCCTCGATGGACGAACTATCAGCGGGCATGGGCGATCGAAGAGCCGATCAGGTCGTCCTTATTGCAGGTGAGCCCGTGGAAAGGCAGCTTTCGCCGCAACTCAATACTTTTCTGCGCGCCATTGCCCGGCGTGGGATACCGATTTCGGCCATAGGCACCGGAACTTGGCTGCTCGCCCAGACTGGTCTTTTGGCAGACACGCGATGCACGATCCACTGGTCGCGGCTCGCCGCGTTTTCCGAAGTGTTCCACACGTCCCGGATCCGGGATTCTTTATTCGTCAAGGACGGGCAGTATTCAACATGTGCCGGCGAACTGGCGGCGTTCGATCTCGCGGTGGACCTCATCGGCAGCCACGCTGGGGGCTTCATTGCGCAGGAGGTTTGCCGCCACGCGACAGTGGAAGGTCAACGTTCGGGTTCAAAGCGTCAGACAGGGCCATCGCGACTTGCGTTTGCCGGAGTGAGCCCCAAGCTGGAGTTAGCGATGCGGACCATGGAGGAGAATGTCGAGTTTCCGTTGTCACTCGGCGAGGTGGCTCAGAGGGTAGGGATCTCTCGCCGCCAACTTGAGCGGCTGTTTGCTGCCCATATAGGAGTACCCCCCGTTCGTCATTATCTCCGAATCAGGGTCGAGCACGCAAAACGGCTGATCGAGGGTACGCGGATGCCGATCATTGATATCGCAATGGCCTGCGGGTTCATATCGGCCTCGCATTTCGCAAAGAGCTTTCGAGACTTCAACGGCATCTCCCCGCAGAAATGCCGGGCAAAGGTTCCGTCATGGGTTGGACCGGGGTTGGGGTATACCTGATATGATGTGCCAGGACGCTGGGTTGGCACAGTCGCTGCCGCGCGCGACACCCGCCGAAATTGCCGCCGTCGCGCCGAAGCAGGCGCCGCCAGTGCTGCAGGTCGAGGGGCTGAACAAGACTATGCCAGCCATGGCCGTGCATTGAGAGCGGTGAAGGACGTTTCAGTCAGCCTGCGGCCCGGCGAGACGCTCGGGTTGGTTGGCGAATCGGGCAGCGCAGACCACCTTTGCGAGGCTGCTGCTCGGCCTCGTGCCGCCGGACTAGGCGGCAGCATCGAACTGGAGGGCAGCAGTTGGCGCCGCGGCTTCCAGCCGCTCGGAGGAGCAGAGTCAAGGCGGTGCAGATCGTCTTCCAGAATCCGGATTCGGCGCTCAACCGTTCGCATTCGATCCGGCATATCCTCAGCCGCGGCGGTCTCACAGGCAAGACGCTGGGCACAAGGCTGGAAGAGCTCATCCGCTCGGTGCGGCTCACCGACCGGCATCTTGGTCAAGCCTCGGCAGCTGTCAGGCGGCCTGAAGCAGCGCGTGGCGATCGCGCGCGCCTTTGCCGGCGATCCGCGCATCGTCGTGTGCGACGAGCCGACCTCGGCTCTCCACGTGTCGGTGCAGGCGGCGATCCTCAGAAATGACGTCATTCGGCTTGGCGCTGATGCGTGGTATCACAGCGTTCGGTGCCTCATCATGCGTACCGGTTGAGCAGTATTATCGCAGCCGCGTCATTGCCGTACGCGTTCTTTCTCATCACTGTCTGAAGCCGGATCGCACACCCAGCAGAAGCTTCTTCAATGTCGCAACTCCAAAGATGGACATTCTTCAAATGCCAGCGGAAACAGAAACACTTATCTCACCTGATTTGCTAGAATTCCAATTACGATCTCGCCGAACCGGGCTACACGCAAGGCAGTCTGGGCTACCAATACCGGCACACATATTCCAGTGACCCATGGTTGGTTAGAGACAACAGTTTCATGACTTCACAAGTTGCAGTGATGTCGCTGACCGCAAAGGAAGCAATCATGAGTCTCAAAAGCAATGGTATCGGTAAGCAGGACCGCAGCGGCTTACATACTTTCAACACAGCTCAGGGCAGACGTATCCGCATTGAAGTC
The DNA here is from genome assembly GCF_004023265.1 of Mesorhizobium sp. M1A.F.Ca.IN.020.06.1.1. NCBI lineage: Bacteria > Pseudomonadati > Pseudomonadota > Alphaproteobacteria > Hyphomicrobiales > Phyllobacteriaceae > Mesorhizobium > Mesorhizobium sp. M1A.F.Ca.IN.020.06.1.1. Next base: position 1,358 of record NZ_RZSR01000204.1, on the reverse strand, counting down.
ACGCATGACGCGAGATTGACTTTATATTAGATGACAAGTAGCCGATTTTATTCGGCAGCAGCACTCTACGAGATTCTGCCCGAACGCTCAACAACTGCTGCTTGGCCCGGCATGCGAGTTAATCGCTGTTGGGAGATAAGCGAGCGCGACATGGAGGATCGAACGACACGTTGGGGGAGAAGTTCGGCTCCCCACCGAGGTGGGACGGCGCCAAAATGCCATATCCAGGACCTGAGTTCAGTCTATACCCGGTTTATCGAACGCGACGAAGTGCAAAACCTTCGCTCGGGTGCTGCCGAATACGGGTCCGACGGGCACAGAACCCTTCCTGTTACCTGTCGAGTCTGAGCTCAAATAAGCAAGTCGGTCGCGCAGTTCTGGCTTCGCCGCTGGAAGCTCGGCGATCAAGGCAGCAGAAAAGGGCACCCAAGGGATGCTAGACGCACAGTCCACATGGCAAACTTTTGTCTTCTACCTCCTGCCCACCTTTTCGCTCCAGGCCCTCTCGTCAGCACTGGAAGCATTGAGGCTCGCCAACGAAGTGGTGGGGCGGGACGTTTATAGGTGGCAAGTGATTTCGGACGACGGGCAACCTGCGGCCTCGAGTTGCGGTTTATTGGTTTGCGCCGATTCTTCGTTGGCCTTCGAACGTGAACGGGCACGGCGTTCGATGACACCGCCGACTGTCGTCGTCGTGGGCGGTCGCAATGCTCCTAGTATGCACAGACAGCTTGATGCATGGCTACGAGAGTGTCGCAACCGCCGCGGCAGCCTCGTAGGCATAAGTGGCGGTACCATCGCGCTCGCTCGAGCAGGAGTTGCAGAAGGGCGACGTTGCGCAGTGCACTGGGAGCAATTCCCTCTGTTCTCCGAGCGGTTCCCACTTGTGCTAGCCACTCAAACCGCCTTTGAACGGGACGGAGACCTATACACCTGCGCGGGCGGTAACGCCCCCTTCGACATGTTTCTGGATTTGGTCGGGCGCCATCATGGGACGATCGTTGCCAACCGTGTTTGCGAAAAAGCCATCGCGTTCAGGACCCGTTCCGCAGGTGATCGCCAACGTCTACCGCTTCATTCTCAAGTGCAATTAAACCATCAAGCGGTCATCAAGGTTGTTGAGTTGATGGAAGCAAACCTTACGGAACCATTGCTGCTAGATGATATTGTGCGGTCGGCGGGCCTGTCCCGCCGTCAAATCGAGCGGCTGTTTAGGCGCGAACTGGGATGTTCACCAAGTCGGTACTATTTGGATCTTCGTCTAGAACGTGCTCACTTACTACTCATCAGTTCGCGACTGCCGGTCCTTGAAATTGCGATTGCGTGTGGCTTTGTCTCCGCATCGCACTTCTCGAAAG
>NZ_RZSR01000203.1:0-7593 GCF_004023265.1 Mesorhizobium sp. M1A.F.Ca.IN.020.06.1.1 | reverse complement strand
GTGCCGCGGTGCTGATTCTGGCCAGGCAGTTCGTCGGCTAGAAGTCAGATCTTGGCGTCGTGCGGCAGCGGCGCCGTGGCTTTCTCCAGCCAGGCCAGCGTCTCGCCGTCCACCATCGGACCGATCTCGGCCAGAACCCGCGCGTGATACTGGTCGAGCCAGTGCAGTTCGTCGCGGGTCAGCAGGTCACTGCGGATGAGGCGCTTGTCGATCGGCGCCAGCGTCAGCGTCTCGAAGCCGTGCATGGCGATGTCGCCGCCCTCGATCTGCTCGGCAGGCGTGACCAGGATCAGGTTCTCGATGCGAATGCCGTAGGAGCCTTCCTTGTAATAGCCCGGCTCATTGGACAGCATCATGCCGGCAAGCAGTTTTTCGGTGCCGGTGCGGGCGATGCGCTGCGGGCCCTCATGCACGGCGAGGTAAGAGCCAACGCCATGGCCGGTGCCGTGGGCGAAGTCGCAGCCATGCTTCCACAGGGCCACGCGGGCGACGGCATCGATTTCCGAACCGCGCGTGCCGGCCGGAAAGCGCAGCGTCGAGATGCCGATCATGCCCTTCAGCACCAGCGTGAAGCGCTCGCGCATCTCTTCGGTCGGCTGGCCGATCGGCACGGTGCGGGTGATGTCGGTGGTGCCGTCCTGGTATTGTCCGCCGGAATCGAGCAGGAACAGCTCGCCGCTTTGCAGCTTGCGGCTGGTGGCGCGGGAGACGCGGTAGTGCATGATGGCGCCGTTCGGGCCGGCGCCGGAAATCGTGTCGAAGGAGACGTCGCGCAGCGGCATCTGTGTTTCCTCGCCGGTCTGCCGCCGCACCTCCTCGAGTTTGGTCACGACGTCGATCTCGTCGAGCGTATCCGGTTGCTGCCGGTCGAGCCAGCAGAGCAGCTTGGCAATGGCGGCGCCGTCGCGACGATGCGCGGCGCGGCTGCCGGCGACCTCGGCGTGGTTCTTGGTGGCGCGCGGAATGCGAGCGGGGTCTGGCGCAGAGACAACGATGCCGCCATTGCCCTCGACCAGCATCTTGAGCTTTTCCGCCGCCAAAACGGGATCGAGCGCGATTTTTGCGCCGCCCTTGGCGAGGTTGGCGACCGCCGATTCGAATTCGCCTGGGTCGTGCGGATCGGCGAGCTGGGTGAGATAAGCCGCGACCTGGCGCGAAAATTTGCGCTGGTCCATAAAGAGTTGATGCTTGCCGTCGGCGGCAAGAATCGCGAAGCCGAGCGCCAGCGGCGTATGCGCCACGTCACCGCCGCGGATGTTGAAGGCCCAGGCGATGGAAGAAGGGTCGGTGAGCACGGCGTGCGTCGCGCCCTCCTTTTCGATCGCGCCCGCCAGCCGCGCCAGCTTGTCCTTGGCGAGTTCGCCGGCGAAGGCGATCGGATGGAGTTCCACGGGTGCGCGCGGCGGCTCGGGCTGATCTTCCCAGATGATATCGATCGGATTCTTCTCGAGCGGCACCAGTGTCGCGCCGGACTGCTCGGCCGAGGCTTTCAATGCCTTGATCTCGCCGATCGTGTGCAGCCACGGGTCGAAGCCGAGCCTGGCCCCTTTGCCGAGATTGTCCTTGATCCAGGAGGCCGGCGGATTGTCGACGAGGCTCTCGACGGTGAAGATCGAAAGATCGACCTCATTGCGCACCTGCAGCGTGTAGCGGCCGTCAACGAAGATGAAGGCGCGGTCGCGCAGGATGATGGCGACGCCGGCTGAGCCGGAAAAGCCGGTCAGCCATTTCAGCCGGGCCGACCGGTCGGCGACATATTCGCCCTGATGCTCGTCGGCGCGCGGCACCATGAAGCCGTCCAGCTTGTTCTCGGCCAGCCATTGGCGCAGCGTCGCCACGCGCGGCTTGCCGACAGCCGGATCGCCGGCGGAATCAAAGGTCTGGAACATTTTTCCGCATCTCCTCGAATGGCTCGCGCGACCGTAGCGCAAGGTCTTCGAAACCGGAATCGATTTCGACAGGGCCAGTCTTGAACGATCCGGTTTTCAGCGCTTGAGGTGGATGGTCACCCAGCCCTCGCGGTGCAAGGTGCGGACGTGGCGGAAGCTCTGGCCGACATAGGCCGAGATCACCGCATCGCGCTGACGGTCGAGAATGCCGGAGAGCACCAGCGAGCCGCCGAGCCTGATGTGCCTGGCCATCTCAGGCGCCAACCGCATCAGCGGGCGCGCCAGGATATTGGCGACGATGAGGTCGAAGGGCGCGCGCCTAGAGAAGATCGGATGGTGGAAGCCGGGCGCCGTCACCGTCTCGACAAGCGCCTTCACTCGGTTCAGTCGCGCATTGGTCGCAGCGACGCGAACGGCGACCGGATCGATGTCGGTCGCCAGCACCGGGATGTGCGCGAGCTTGGCCAGCGCTATCGCCAGCACGGCACTGCCGGTGCCGAGGTCGAGCGCGTTGCCGGGGCGTTCGCGCACCACCACCTGTTCCAGCAGTTCGAGGCAGCCGGCCGTGGTGCCGTGATGGCCGGTACCGAAGGCAAGACCCGCCTCGATCTCAATGGCGAGGTCACCGCTGCGGCGCTTGTCGCGATCATGCGCGCCGTGGACAAAGAAACGCCCGGCGCGGACCGGTTTCAGTCCTTCGAGCGAGCGTGCAACCCAGTCGATGTCGGGGAGCGCCTCGCGCTCGACCTGCTTCGGCAGGCCCAGGTCCGCGAGTATGCCGTTGATCCGGACTGCGACGGCATCGACATCGCCATCGGCATAGAGCGACACTTCGTGGATGTCATTGGCCTCATCGACCTCCAGCAGGGCAAGCGGCAGGCCTTCGTCCTCGAAAGCTGCATCAAGCGCCGCGAAGATGCGGTCAGCCTCGGCCTTGCCCGTGGTGAAATGGAACCTGGTCTGCCCCATCAGGGCGACTCATGTTTGAGCGTGATCATTTCCGAGAACCGGTTCCACTTGTTGCTACGCAAACCTTCGGTTCGGGATCACGCCTGGCCGCCTGCTGCGAGCCGCTTCAGCTTCGCAATAGCCGTGTCGGCGCTTTCGCCATAGGCGATGGTGCCGGCGAACTCGCCCTTGGCGTTGAGGAGCAGCACGGAGGCCGTGTGGTCCATCGTGTAATCGCCGTCGCCGGTGTCGACCTTCTTCCAGTAGATGCCGAAGGCCTTGGCCATTGCATGCACCTTGTCCGGGTCGCCAGTGATGCCGGTGATGCGGTCGGAGAAGTTGCCGACGTAGGAATTGATGATCTGCGGCGTGTCCCGCTCCGGGTCGACCGTGACGAAGTAGGCGTTGAGGTTCTTGCCGCTGTCGCCCATCGTCTTCAGCCAGCCGGCCATTTCGAACAGAGTTGTCGGGCAGACTTCCGGACAATGCGTGAAGCCGAAGAAGACCACGCTTGGGTGGCCCCGGAACGCGGCCTCGGTGATCGGCGCGCTCTTCTGGTCGATCAGTGTGAACGGTGCGCCGTAGGGCTGGCCGCCATGATGGCCGCGATACCAGTCGAAAGTGAGCCAGCCGATGCCCGCCGCCATCAGGACGAGGATGCCGACCAGAATTGAGCGCATCATCAGAAACTATCCGTTGCGATCGTCGCGGCCCGGCGGATCCGGCGCGAGCCTGTTCGGCGACAGTCTTAGCGGTTTGGCGGCGCGCGCGCAAAGAGGTCGCGTTGCCGCAACCACGAGACCTGCCGCCTCCGTCGCGACGATCATCGAATGGCTTGCAAATGCCATTGTCCTGTCCCACCTGACATCGGCTAAACGCAAAACCCGAGGAGGCTTCCTTGCGAAAACTGATCGGCTTGATTGCCGCCTGCATTGCCCTCGGCGCCGGCGCAGCGATGGCGGACGAGGTCGGCAAGGTCGGCGTCGACTGGGTCGGCAACGACATCATGATCGACGCGATCAAGGATCCAAAGGTCGACGGCGTCACCTGCCACGTCGCCTATTTCGACCGCAGCATCATCGATCGGCTGCACAAGGGCAACTGGTTCGAAGATCCGTCGGACTCGTCGATCTCCTGCCGGCAGACCGGACCGATCACAATCGGCGACATCGACATGAGCGAGCGCGGCGAAGAGGTGTTCAAGCAGGGCCTCAGCCTGATCTGGAAGAAACAGGTGGTGAACCGCATCTACGACAAGAAGAACGAGACGCTGATCTATCTCTCGCATTCGCGCCAGGTCCAGAACGGCTCAGCGAAGATGTCGGTCACGACCGTGCCCCTCTATGGCCAGAACGTCGTGTGGGCCAAGGGCAAGCCGCAATGATGATTGGTCCCGCTTGCCGGGGCAATCGCTCGGGCGTAAAGCCGCGCCATGGACCGTCCTGAACATCTCGTTGCGAAGGATCCCGAGCCGCGCATCCATCCGACCGCGGAGTTGAAGGGGTGCAAGCTTGGCCGCTATGCATCGATCGGCGAGCGGGTGATCCTGCGCGACGTGACGGTCGGCGATTTTTCCTATTTCGAGCGTCATTCGGAAGCGATCTACACGATGATCGGCAAGTTCTGCTCCATCGCCGCCAACAGCCGCATCAACGCGCTCGAGCATCCGATCGAGCGGCTGACCCAGCACAAGGTGAGCTACCGGCCCAACGAATATTTCCGCTGGCTTGGCGTCGACGCGGCATTTCGAGAGCGGCGGCAGGCAAAGCCGGTCAGCATCGGGCACGATGTCTGGATCGGCCATGGCGCCGTCATCATGCCAGGCATCACGATCGGCAATGGCGCCGTCATCGGTGCCAACGCAGTGGTGACGCATGACGTGCCGCCTTACGCTGTCGTCGCCGGCGTTCCGGCCAAACCCTTGCGCCAGCGCTTTAGCGCCGACGTGGCGGCGCGCATTGAAGACGTCGCCTGGTGGGACTGGACGCCGGAAAAACTCGCCAGGGCGATCCCGGACATGCAGTCGTTGCCGATCGAGGCCTTCCTCGATCGTTGGGAAAACGCCGCGACCTGAACCCGCGCAGCGCGCCCCTTCCGCCATGCGGGGGTGGCGCGGCGGAAGGGGCCGGAGGTAAGCCGCCGTGAAGCGGAACGAGCAGGCTTTTCGACCTGCACCGGCACCATGGCAACAACGCATAAGGTGTTTTTTCGTCGGCATGCGCCTCTGGCGTGTATGCGATTGCAGGCGGAAAATCGGGCCGGCGGGAACCGGAGAGGCCGGCCCTTGTTTCTCTCGAAGTGCCGCGCTCTTGCGTTTTGTGAGGACTGGATGATCGAAAAGCTTTTCACCAAGGTTGCCAATTGGGTGGCTCACCTGGCCGGTATGCCTTTGACTTTTGCCGTCTGCGTTCTGATCGTAGTGATCTGGGCCGCGACTGGCCCGGTCTTCGGCTTCTCGGATACCTGGCAACTGGTGATCAACACCGGGACAACCATCATCACCTTCCTGATGGTGTTCCTGATCCAGAACACGCAGAACCGCGATGGCGCGGCAATCCAGACCAAGCTCGACGAGTTGATTCGCGTCAGCGAGGCCCACAACCATTTCATCGGCATCGAGCACCTGACGGAATCGGAGGTCGAGGAGATCCGCGCCAAATGCGAAGCGGCGGCAAAACGGCACGACCGCAAAATCGCCGAAACAGCGGCCAAGCAGGCTATGACGATAAAAAACGGTTCCGGGCGCGACCGCAAGATCGCTGAGGCGGCCGCCAACAAGACCGTGCCACGGAAGGCAAGCTCTAAGAGGAAGGCGCCGCCTGAACGGCCCGTCAGCGGTTCATAAAGGCGGCGAAAGCGTCCTTGTGATCCGGATGCCAGCGCGACAAAGCGGGGCGGTTTTCGATGATGTCGCCGATCGCCCAGGCCATGCGCTTTTCATCCATGGGCCGAGCGACCTCGTTGTCCGGGCAAAGGATGTAGAAGTCGTCCTGCTTGAGCGATGCCAGCATGAAATCGATCACCTGCTCGCCCGTCCAGGCGCCGGCCGGCTTTTCCGTCGCGCCCTCGGTCAGGCCGGTATAGGTGAAGCCGGGGATGAGCAAATGCGCGGAAAGCTTGGCCCCAGGCTCGTTGCGCAGCGTGTGGGCCAGGCCCTCGGTGAAGGTCTTCACGCCCGCCTTGGAGACGTTGTAGGCGAGATTGCCGGGCGGCGTGGTGATGCCTTGCTTGGATCCGGTGTTGATGATCAGGCCGGGCTCGCCCGCAGCCAGCATGCGCGGCGCAAAGGCCTCGACACCATGCACGACGCCCCAGAAATTGATGTCCAGCAGCCGTTTCCAGGCTTCACGGTTTTCCCACGGCTTGCCGGGATTGTTGCCGACGCCGGCATTGTTCATCAGCACCGAAACCGCACCGAATGCACCGTAGGTGAGTTCCGCGAGCCGGTCGACTTCGTCGGCCTTGGAGACGTCGGTGGGGATAGGGAGAACGGCATCGTCCCCGGCAATGACGGCGACCGCCTGCCGGGCCTGGTCGAGGCGCACGCCGCCTATGTCGGCAAGCACGGCCTTCATGCCCATGGCCGCGAAGCGCTTCGCGGCGGCCAGGCCTATGCCGCTGGCGCCGCCGGTGATGACGGCGACATTGCCGGAGGCGAAAGCGGGCAGGGCGGTCTGGATTTCGGCGTCGCTGGTCATGGTTGATGTCCTTATTCCGGGTCGAGCCGAACTTAACGCCGGTCAGGGGCGAGGCAAGCCTTGATCGCTGCAATGATCGACGGCGGTACCCCCAATGGGTTGACCGCAGCAGCTTGCCCCGCGCATGCTGCCGGAAAAGGAGTTCGGCATTGACCGATTGGATCGGAATCCTGAAGGAGCAGACCGCCACCGGCGAACAGATGGGCCGGGATGTGCCGAAGATGCTCGCCAACCCCGATATCAGCGAGGCGCAGGTCAAGACCCTGTTTTCGGCACTGGAGCAACAGGCGGACTTCGCGGAAAAGCTGCGCCTGGCGCTGGAGAAGTTCGGCCATGACTTTCCCGTCATCAAGGCCGCAGAGCGGCTGGAAGAGCGCTATGCCGACCTTGCCGCCTCGGCGGCAGAAAAACTGAAAGTGATGCGGCAGTAAGAACCCGCTATCTTTCCACGAGACGCTCGAACCGCCTGTCCGGCGTAAACCAGGTAATCGCAACTAGTTTGCGGCGAGACTGTTCCCCGACAGGCCGGGCAGGGTAACCTGATAGACCAGGAAGGTGGTGTCGACATCGGCGCCATCCTCGGCCTTGTACGGGGCACCAACCTGGAAGCCGTCCTGGGTGAGAAAGTCGTTGTCGTTGGCGACGAACAGGAAATAGTCGTCAGGCAGCTTCGGGTCCAGCACGCTCACCAGCGACATCGCCTCCCACTTCTCCGAGAGGTTGTTCCTGTCGTTCGGCGCGCCGTTGTGCAGGCCGAAACGGCCGAGTTCGCCCTTGTCGTTGATGTCGATGAACGAGGTGAGCTTGGCCGGCGTCACCGACGGATCGAGCACGCCTTTCGGCGCAACCGGCTTGTCGGCGGCGTCGAATGGGCCGTTGGCGATATCGGTGGCCGCGGACAGGTCGACGATCTCGATCTTGCGGTAAACCGACTCGGCGTCCTTCAGCCCCTGGCCGTTGCCGCTGTCGCGTGCCAGCATCAAAAAGCTCTTGTCGGACAGCGCCACGATCTCGCTCTGCGCGGCCACTTTGATCTTGCCCTTGGCGTCCTTGAACAC
>NZ_RZSR01000202.1:0-7608 GCF_004023265.1 Mesorhizobium sp. M1A.F.Ca.IN.020.06.1.1 | reverse complement strand
GACTGGAACGGCTCGGGCATGCACTGCAACTTCTCGACCAAGTACATGCGCGAAGTCGGCGGCAAGGCCTATTTCGAGGCGCTGATGGCCCAGTTCGAAAAGAACCTGATGGATCACATCGCCGTCTATGGTCCGGACAACGACAAGCGCCTGACCGGCAAGCATGAGACCGCGCCTTGGAACAAGTTCTCCTATGGCGTTGCCGACCGCGGTGCCTCGATCCGCGTGCCGCACTCCTTCATCAAGAACGACTACAAGGGCTATCTGGAAGACCGCCGCCCGAACTCCCAGGGCGACCCCTACCAGATCGCCTCGCAGGTCTTGAAGACGATCTCGGAGGTCGCGACCGACGCAAAGGTCTCGGCTGCGGCGTGATGCTTCTACGGCGTGGGCGGCAGTCCGCGCCAGGCCAGCGAACATCAAAAAAGCCCCGGCGAAATGCCGGGGCTTTTTTACGCCTGGCTTGCTTGGCGGCGATGAGATCCGCGCTCTCGCGACAGTGCTGGCCTGCTGTTCTGACGAGGCCCGTCCTGCGGCCTTTCCGCCCTCTGGCGAGCTGTTCACGAAAAAACCCCGGCTTTCGCCGGGGTTGTTTTCTGTCGGGAATGCAGTCGCTTACACCGAATAGTACATGTCGTACTCGACCGGGTGCGGGGTCATTTCGAAGCGCATCACCTCGGCCATCTTGAGCTCGATATAAGAGTCGATCTGGTCGTCGTCGAACACGCCGCCTGCCTTCAGGAAGCCGCGGTCCTTGTCGAGGTTCTGCAACGCTTCGCGCAGGGAGCCGCAGACCGTCGGGATCTTCTTCAATTCCTTCGGCGGCAGGTCGTAGAGATCCTTGTCCATCGGCTGTCCGGGATGAATCTTGTTCTTGATGCCGTCGAGACCCGCCATCAGCATGGCGGCAAAGCCGAGATAGGGGTTCGCGCCCGGATCGGGGAAGCGGACCTCGACGCGCTTCGACTTCGGCGAGGAGCCGAAAGGAATGCGGCAGGAGGCCGAACGGTTGCGCGCCGAATAGGCGAGCAGCACCGGCGCTTCGTAACCCGGCACCAGACGCTTATAGGAGTTGGTGAGCGGGTTGGTGAAGGCATTGATCGCCTTGGCGTGCCTGATGATGCCGCCGATGTAGAAGAGGCAGGTTTCCGACAAGCCGGCGTATTCGTTGCCGGCGAAGGTCGGCTTGCCGCCCTTCCAGATCGACTGGTGCACGTGCATGCCCGAGCCGTTGTCGCCGAACACCGGCTTCGGCATGAAAGTGGCCGTCTTGCCATAGGCATTGGCGACCTGATGCACGACATACTTATAGATCAGCATCTTGTCGGCGTTGCGCACCAACGTGTCGAACTTGATGCCGAGTTCGTGCTGGGCGGCCGCGACCTCGTGGTGATGCTTTTCGACGCGCACGCCCATTTCAGCGAGCACTGTCAGCATCTCGGAACGCATGTCCTGGCAGGAGTCGATCGGCGGCACAGGGAAGTAGCCGCCCTTGATGCGCGGCCGATGGCCGAGATTGCCGGTCTCATAGTCGGTGTCGTCGTTGGACGGCAGCTCGGTCGAGTCCAGGCGGAACCCGGTGTTATAGGGATCGGCCTTGTACTTGACGTCATCGAACACGAAGAACTCAGCTTCCGGGCCGACATAGATGGTGTCGCCGATGCCTTCCGACTTCATGTAGGCTTCGGCTTTCTTGGCGGTGCCGCGCGGGTCGCGATTGTAGGCCTCGCCCGAGATCGGATCGAGGATGTCGCACAGGATCACCATGGTCGACTGGGCGAAGAACGGATCCATGTGGACCGTATCCGTGTCCGGCATCAGCACCATGTCGGACTCGTTGATCGCCTTCCAGCCCGCGATCGAGGAGCCGTCGAACATGACGCCGTCGGCGAACATGTCTTCCTCGACCTCGACGACGTCCATCGTCACATGCTGCAGCTTGCCCCTCGGATCGGTGAAGCGCAGGTCGACGAATTTTACATCGTTGTCCTTGATCTGCTTCATGATGTCTTTGGCTGTCGTCATGTCATGTATCCCTGTGTGCTGACGTTTTTTTGATGATGACGGTTCAGGAAGACGGGTGGAGTCAGACCGCGTCCATGCCGGTCTCGCCGGTGCGGATGCGAACGACTTCCTCGATGTTGGAGACGAAGATCTTGCCGTCGCCGATGCGGCCGGTCTGCGCCGCCTTGCGTATGGCTTCGATGGCGCCTTCGACGGCGTCGTCGCCGAGCACGACCTCGATCTTCACCTTGGGCAGGAAGTCGACGACATATTCGGCGCCCCGATAAAGCTCGGTATGGCCCTTCTGCCGACCGAAACCCTTGGCCTCGGTGACGGTGATGCCTTGCAGCCCGGCCTCCTGAAGCGCTTCCTTCACTTCGTCCAGCTTGAATGGCTTGATGATCGCTTCGATCTTTTTCATGTAGAAAGTGGCCTCCACTGCCAAAGAGACGGGTTGCGCGCCCCGCTTGCGCCTTCATCAAGCACGAAGCGTGCCAATTACCAGAGGTTGAGGGCGGTATCGGGCGATTTCCATGCCTTGCCGCACCCGAATGCAAATCCGCGTCATCCGCTGCATCGGATGCGTCATCGACGCCCAAAGCCTATACATCGCTCCTCCATCCGTCTGCGCAAAACTTGAGCAGATAGCGCAATTTGCAGGCAGATTCCCCTCCGGGCGCCCACCGCTCTGGGATGCATACGCCCGCCGCTGATTGCTTCGAGCCGCAAATCGGACAATGCTTGATCGGATGGAGATCGGCAATCCCATGCGCAATGAACTTCTTTCCCCGTCCGAAATGGCCGAAGCCGACCGGCTGGCGATCGCCCAAGGTCCGCTCGACGGCTACGGATTGATGCGCCGGGCCGGCGAGGCCGTGGCGGCCGTGCTCATGGCGCGCTATCCGGCGGCGGCACGGGTGCACGTGCTTTGCGGACCCGGCAACAATGGCGGCGACGGCTATGTCGTGGCGAGCCTGCTCCGGAAGAGCGGTGTCGACGTTGCGTTGTGGAGATCGGGCGAACCGCGCGCGGGCAGCGATGCCGCGCTGGCTGCAGCCGATTGCCCGTTGGAGCCACGACCACTATCTGCCTTCGCGGCCGAACCGGGATCGCTGGTGGTCGACGCGCTGTACGGAGCGGGGCTCTCGAAGGCACTGTCGGGCGATGCCGCCCGGGCCGTCCAGGTCGTTGCGGATCTCGGCTTGTCGGTCGTCGGCGTGGACCTGCCCTCGGGCGTTTCCGGCGAAAGCGGCGCCATCCTCGGCAGCGCATTTCGGGCGGTCGTTACCGTGACGTTCGCGCGAAAGAAGCCGGGGCATCTGCTGCTGCCGGGGCGGGAAATGAGCGGCGAGATCGTGCTCGCCGACATCGGCATCGGTGACGACATCATCGCTCGAGTCGCGCCGCGCACTTTCGAGAATGCGCCGGCGCTCTGGCTGCCTGCCTTTCCGGTTCCAGCCGTCGATGCGCACAAATATAAGCGCGGTCATGTCAGCGTCTTTTCGGGCGGTCCAGCGGCCACCGGTGCCGCGCGCCTGTCGGCGCTCGCAGCCGCAAGAAGCGGGGCAGGGGCGGTGACGGTGCTGTCGCCGGCGAATGCCATGCAGGTCAATGCCGCGCATCTGACATCGATCATGCTGCGCAAGGTCGACGCGGTTGCCGATCTCGGTGCGTTCCGTGCCGATCGCCGCCCTTCGTCCTTTGTGCTCGGCCCGGGGTTTGGCGTCGGCGAAAAGGCGCGCGATTTTGTCCTGGCGCTGCTCGGCGCCGGGCACGCGCAGGAGACCGGCGTTGAAGGGCTGGTGCTCGACGCCGACGGCATCACCTCGTTTCGCGACGTGGCTGAGACGCTTTTCCAGGCTGCCCGAAAGTCCGGCGCCCCGGCGCTGGTGATGACGCCGCATGAAGGCGAGTTCGGCAGGCTGTTGCCCAAGGTCGCGGGCGACAAGGCTCTTTCCAAACTCGGCAAGGCCCGCGCGGCGGCGGCGCGAGCCAACGCCGTCATCGTCTACAAAGGCGCCGACACGGTGATCGCAGCACCAGACGGCCGCGCCGCGATCAACGGCAATGGCGTGCCGTGGCTTGCCACCGCGGGTTCGGGCGACGTGCTGGCGGGCATCATCGCCGGGCTCCTGGCACAAGGCATGCCGGCGTTCGAAGCGGCCTGCGCGGCTGTCTGGATACACGCCGAAGCCGGCAGCCGGTTCGGACCCGGCCTGATCGCCGAGGATTTGCCTTTGGCGATGGTGCCTGTGCTGCACGCGTTGGTCGAGAATGGGATGGCTGCCCGATGATGAGGCTGGCGATCCTTGTCGCGGTCGCTGCCATCGCTGTTCTTGGCGTGCGGGCGGCTGATGCTGCCGGTCGTCCGGTCACGGTCGTGGACGATCCGCAGGTGCTCGCCAAGCTCGACGCCGATGGCTTCGGATTCGCCGGTATTTTTGGCATCAGCGGCAAGGATGATCTGAAAACGCTCTATGACGCGGCGTCGGCCTACCACGCCATCGTCGACACCGTAGCGGCCGATGTCGCAGCACTGCGCGCCGACCTGAAAGCAGGCGGCCGGCCGCTCTATGAGGTGACCGACGGCAATGTCGGCCGCATCATCGACATGCGCTGGCTGAAGACCGACGCGGCGCGTTTCCGGCTGGTCGGCGTCGTCAACCGGCTCGACCGGCGTGACTTCGCAAAGCTCGGTGGGGAAGCGGGCTGCGGCGAGGTGCGCTTCATCTACCGCCTTGCCTATAGTTTCAGGAAGAACGGCAAGGTGTTGGCCTCGAGGCTGCCATTCAATTTCAGTGCCATCTACCGCGCAGCTCCCGACGCCGACGGCGGCTGTACCGGCGTCGCCGGGCGCTGGACGCCGCAGATCGACGAAGCGGCGGATGCCGGGTGGCTGTCCGGCGGACCGCTGGATAAAGCGAGCCTCTCCTTCAAGCAGCTCGAACTCAACGCTCAGGTGGTGCGCTTTCCTTCCGGCCAGGAGACCGAATTTGGCGGTCAGGCCGCCTATCTCATGCGCATCTTCGGTATCGACGGCACCACAATCAGCCAGAAACCGCTCGAAAATACGCCGGACACCATCCGCCTTGCGCAAGACGCGCGGTTGAAGGCGAGGCTTACGGACTATGTCCGCGCCAATGCCGGTGCAATCGATCTCGGCGTTTACGAAATCCCGGATGAATTCCTAGCGAAGAAGGTCATCTCCTGGTCGACCTTCGGCAGTGCCAGGCAGGCCAATCATCCATTCACGCCACTGTTCGAACCGGAGGCGCTTGCCGGGGTCGACTATTCGAAACTGACATTGGCGCGCACGGCTGAAGCCCTGATCGAGCGGCTCGACAACGGCGCCTGCCATGGCTGCCATCAGGCGGGCTCGACCGCAGGAATCCATTTCATCGGCCTCGACGATAGCGCGACTTCGCCGCTCAACCGCATCGAAGTCGGCATCTCGCCGCATCTCCATGCCGAGATTCCGCGCCGCGAGGCGTGGCTGCAGGAGACTGTGGAAGGCAGAGAAGCGAACGGGTTTCGCCCGTTGTCCTTCGCACCACCCGCCGCGTGGAAAGACACCGGCGAGATCGCCTATACGCCGGCCGAGCCCACCATGCCGTGCCTGGTGCCGGAAGACGCCGCCCGCTTCGGCAACAGCTGGCAATGCGGAGCCGGCACGGTCTGCACACCGATCGCGACCGCTACGGGAGTTAAGGCGAAACTGGCGCAATGCCTGCTGCCGAAGGAGAGCCGGAACATCTTTTCCGGCCATCCCTGCCTGACCGGAACGATCGCCAGCGACACCGGGCAACCCTACAACGACCGTTACAAGGTCACCGGCCAGTTCGCGGCGTTCGCGCCCGCCATTTCCCGCACCGCCTATATCTGCCGGCCGCCCAAGATCGGTGTGCCAGGCGGCTTCGCCTATCGCGGCTGCGACGCCAAGGATCTGGCCTTCTCCGCTTTCAAGGCCGGCAAGCCGATGCCGAGCGAAATCTGCGGCCTGGTCGGCGGCAAGAAGTTCGATATCTGCGTGGCGACCAACAATTTCGACCAATGCCTCGGCGGCGCCGTCAATCGCGGTAACCGTCCGGCCTGCTCGGCCGATCATTTCTGCCGCGAAGACTACATGTGCCAGTCGGCTGCCGTCCGACACGCCCGGTGCCGCCAGGGTCAAGGGGATCGGCTTCTGCTCGCCGACCTATTTCCTGTTCCGGATGCGCATCGACAACCATGCGACGCGTGGACGAACACCGCCCGCGCGAACATGAGCGCGGGCTTCGGCGCCGCCACCGAGGAGTAAGCGGTCATACCGGTTGGGGTGCGTATTTTCCGACGCTTGCCGCCAGCGCTTCGAGCACACGCTGCTCACTGATTCCGCGCGTGTTCAGGACCCAGCTCGGTATCGAGATCGGAGGCTCGATGAAGGTTACCTGCTCGTTCAAGGGTCCATGCACGTAGGATCGGTTCGAGCCGAAGATGAGCACGCTTGGAATGCCCAAGGCGCCGGCTGCATGGGACACACCGCCATCGACACCGAGAAAGACGGTGGAGGCCGCGATCTGGTGCATGGCCTCTGCAATGTCGGGCGTCGAGGTGAAGTCGATCGCCTCAGGCAACAAGGCGCGAATCTGGGCGGCAGCCTGGCGTTCGCGCGGACCGCCGACAAGCCAGACGGACCAACCCCGTTCGATATGCTTTCGTGCGACCGAGACGAAGCGCTCGGGCGGCCATGAGCGCATGTTCTCGAAATCGGAAGTATAGAGGGAAAGCACCGGCCTTGCCGGATCGATGCCGTTGCGCCGGCGCCACTTGGCAACGTCTTGGGACGAAATCGCCAGCCGCGGGGCCGGCAGCTGTTTTTCTTCGGCGGGCTGCTTGCCGAGGAGCGCGATCGCACAGACCTGTTCGACGAGCCTTGTCTTGCGCGGGCCGAAGGCCACGAAGGTTCTCAGCCATCCCGACGGCAGTCGGTTGACGATGCCGAACTGGAGCTCGCGCGGATATCCAATGCGCTCGGGAATGCCCGCCAGCCACGGCACCAGGGCCGCCTTGGTGCTGCTGGTGAGCAGATAGGCTGCGTTATAATTCTCCTGGCGGAGTTCGCGCGCCAGCCGCGCCCGCTCCTTGAGACCGGGGTTCCAATGCCTTTCAACGGTCCAGGCCTTCCGGACATGCGGCATCAAGCGCGCCAGGGGCGCGGCCAGCGGCGAGGTGATGACGTCGATCGGCTGTCCAGGAAACGTCGCTGCTATGATTTGAATTGCCGAATGGCAGCGGATGAAGTCGCCGATTGCCGGCAAGCAGAACACGAGAATGGGGCGCAACGCGCGATACCTTTTCGATCCGACACAGTCGCCGCGAACGGCGAGCATGCCGGTTCCTTGTCACGGAAGCGCTTCGCCATCAAGGATGCGGGCATAGAGTTCCAGATAGGCCTTCGCGGTTTTCGCGATCGGAAATCTGTCGGCGGCAGATTCACGGCATTTGCGCATGCACAGGTCTGCGGCCTCGGCAAGACCTTCGGCGAACTCCTCGTCGCTCTCGAAGAATCGGCCCGTATCCGTGTCCACCGTCTCCGGCAGGGCGCCGCGCGCTGTGGTCAAGACG
>NZ_RZSR01000201.1:0-7617 GCF_004023265.1 Mesorhizobium sp. M1A.F.Ca.IN.020.06.1.1 | reverse complement strand
TTCATGCGCACCAGCACCCGCGTCTGCTCGGACGTCAGCTCGCCCGAGACCGCTATCAGCGGCACCGAAGCCCAGGTCGAACGCGCCTCGACAAGGGCATTGTTGCCGAGCAGCTCGCCGTCGCCGAGATCGAGGATAATGATGCCGGGACGTGCATCGACCGGCGGCCCCTTGAGGAACTCGACCGCCTCCGAAACCTTGACGTCGTAGATCGCCAGCGCGTCGAGCCGCGTGGTTACATCGTGCCTGAAATTCGCATCGGACGAAAACAGCGCGACCTGCTTGCGTTTCGTCGGCAGCACTCTGGTGTCGATGGCGTTCATGGCGATGTACTCTTTAAATCTTCACCCGTTACTGTACTGAGCATGGAAGGCATGGTCATATCGCCGAACCCGAGCAGACCGCCCAGGAAAAAGAACTGGAAGTTGATGTTCTGCAGGCTGACGGTGATGGTCGGAACCGGGCCACCTTGCCGTGTCTGATAGCCTAGGCCAGTAGCTGCATAGGTCACGACGATGTTGTCGCGATTCAATCTAGGAAAGAACTGACACATACCGGGGCGTTGCCCTGGCTGCACGACAGGACAAGTATTGTCGTTGGTCTCGGCGGTGTCACCGCGAAAAATTCGACTGAAAGCGGCGGAATTGAATATCGCCGTATTGCCGTTGCACGAGCCCGTACTGCCAGAATATTTGCATTGGAATGAGTACGTTCCGGCGGTGATTGGCGCCCCCGGATTTGTAGCTGGATCGGCCGCCGCAAGTGTCATTGCGTTTACGGCGGGATCCGAGATCGACGCCAAACGTGCGCCTACCTGTACTGCCTTGGTCGCCGCGTTCCATTGATAGAAGGCATAGCCAAAATCGACGAAGCCGAGGGTGAGGGTAAGCAGCAAAGTTATGGCGATGGCCATTTCGACCATCGCCGCTCCCTCCTCCGATCTTGCGAACCGCTTGAGCATCATCAGAATCGGATCAACCGCTCCTGATGACTGGCCGTCAGCGTGATTGGGCCGATATTGAGCAGCGACAGCCAGCCGACGCCACTATAATTGATGGTGCCCGAGGCCGTGACGATGCAAACCTGGGACGTCGTCGATAGGTAAAGGACGGTGCCAGTGCCGGGATCCACAGTGTTTTTGCAGTCGGCCGGATCGGCGATTGTCACCGTGACATCCGATGTCGTCCAGCCTTTGATGCGCGCCGGCGGGGTCCCGGCCACATTGCCGAAGACGATGATGTTGGTGGCGACATTGGCGCAGTTGATCGCGGCGAGCCCGGCATCGGTATAAAGCTGGCTATTGCAGCGCGCGGCGAACCGCGCGCCATCGCTGAGCCCGGCTTCCATTAGAAGCTTCTGATGGATTAGATTGCCGAACTCGAACACGCCTGCCGACAGGATGAACATCAGTGGCGCGACGATCGCCATCTCGACCAGCACGGTGCCGCGCTCATCTCGGCGGAAACGACGGACCATGCGGGACAATGCCTGCGCCATGGCTGTCACCGATAGAGCTGCGCTTCGTCGCGCAGGAATTTATCAAGTGTCCCTTGGCCCTCACGACCGGTGACGTCTACAAGCTCGACCCTGATGGTTTGGTCCGAACCGCTTTCGACCGTCTCCGTGATAAAAAAGCTGGCGAAGGCCTCGACTGGTAGCGGCGGTGAGGAGTTGCCACCGCCCATCAAGCCGGCCGCTGCCAGGGCCTGACAATTCAGGATGGCGCCATAGAGGATGCGGCGGTCTGGATTGGAGACCGAGTTATTCGAACAGGCCGGTGTCCCGCGCTCACCGCCGTTCGATGGGTGGTTAACGATGCCCTGCGCGATTTCGTAGCGGTAGACGCTGTAGCGGGTCGGCTGGTTGGTGTTGCTCGCCGGGTTCACGCCATCGGCGCCGACGGGTTTCGAGACGCTGACAGGGTTGGTCGTCGTTGCAAAATTGGTGCTCCAGTACTGGTCAAAGTTCCAGTTGCCATCACCCACGCGGCCGTTCGCTATCGAGCAGCCGGTCGAAAAGCAGTTGTCGCGCGGGAAGGCATCATACTTGGTAGGGTCTGGCGGGCTGGCGAGATCAGCGTTGCAAGCATTCCCATTGCCCTTCGACGGCATCTGATAGCCTTTGCGCACGTTTTCGCCCGGCGCGTAGTCGGCATTGTTCTTATTGCCGTTCATCGACCCGTTGTAGACGTCGAAACGCACGTTCAAAGCGTCTCGGACCGTGGCGATGAAGCCCGGTCGCAGGAGGACGCCGCGCGAATTGTAACAGGCTGCCGACTTGGTCTTGGCGATCATGTCCCTGATCGCATTGGCGCCGCCGGTACCGTCCGGTGGTTGCAGGAACCCATAATTTCCAGGCGAGTTCTGCGCCGTATTGCCTCCCTGCTGGCGCAGCTCGATGAGACGGCGCCGCTTTGTTGGGTCAGCCGCCACGGAATAGATGGTGTCGCCCGAGCCCTCGTACGGGTTACAAATATAGACCGGCGTGAAATCGCAGACGCCACGGGTGAAGCCGGCAACCGAAACCGATCCCACGTTGAAGGAGTTGTCGCTGGTGTTGCCGCTGATGAACGAGATCGGGAACATCGACCAGAACCCGACCGGTGTGGCGGTGACCTCAATGTAGCGGGCCTCGAGCGCCCCGGCCACTTCGTCTGTGATGATGTTTGCGGACGTGATAGGAAGAATGTCTGAGGCTGGCAGCGACCGCAGGTAGCGTCTGGTCACACCGGCAGCCTGAAGAACCTGGTCGACGCCGGTTGGACCGGAGAATCTGTAGTGGTTGGTCACCAGATTTGCGAGCGCCCTATCGGCCCTGGTGATTGAATCGGCGCGGCCGTCGAGCTCGGCCGCGGCGGCGAGCGCCATGGCATCAGAGCCCTTCTGCAGATCATTGTGCAGGTTGTTCGCGCGGCTCATGTCTATAGCAAGGACCGAAAGACCAACAATAGCCGGCAGCATGATGGCGACAAGAATGAGCGCTATGCCCCCTTGGTCGTGCCAGAACGCGCGAATAACCCGCAGCATGGCCTTACCCTTTACCCCTATGTAGCAGGCTCCTCGAACGCCCGCTTCACCGCCTCATTTCACTCATTGCTCGCGCTCGACGTTCCAACCGTCATGTTCGTTGCCGGTGCCGCCGCAGCCGTCGGCGGAAGCTTATATTTCTGAACGACCGCGACGGACCGCGCCCCGTCGCCTTCGATCTTCGTGTTGTTGGAAGCTGGATTGTACGGATCAACCGTCTGCAGCAGCTGGTTGGCTTTCTGCGAATCGCCCGACGCTAACGTCATCGTGTCGTAGTTGTTCAGATAGTCCGCGGCGCAGCCTCCAAGCAGGCTGGAACCGAGCAGGACGAACAGGAGCTTATTTCTTGACATAGACCAGCTTGTCCTTCGATTTCACATCCAGCATGTGGCCATAGGGACCAGTGACGCCGTCGCCCAGCTCATACTTCCTGATCATGTCCTTGCTGACTTCGAGCTGGCCGAGCAGGAAAAGTTCCGGGTCGTTGGCCGGCCTTGTCTTGTCGAATGGCGTCGCCAGTTGTTCGCCGGGCTTGACCGGCCGCACCAGATGCGGCGTGACGATGACGACCAGCTCCGTCTCTTCCTTCTGCGTGCTCGAATTCTTGAACAGCGCCCCGATGATCGGCACCTGGCCGAGCCATGGCACCTGGTCTTGAAGCCTTGTGTTCTTGCTGGAGAGCAGCCCACCAACCGCGAAGCTCTGACCGTCGCGTAGGTTGACTGTGGTCGCCAGCTTGCGGTTGGTGAAGATCGGATCGCCGGCGGGCGTGAAGCCGGTCAGGTCGCTCACTTCCGGCGCAAGCTTCATATGGATCTTGCCGTCGTCGAGCACCACCGGCGTGAAGTTCAGATTGACGCCGAACTGCTTGAACTGGATCTCGATCTCGCCCTGGCTGTTGACGCTGCGGATTGGTACTTCGCCGCCGGCGTTGAAACTCGCGGTTTCGCCGGAGACCGTGGTGAGATTCGGTTCGGCCAGCAGTCGCACCAATCCCTTCGACTCGAGTGCTTCGATATACATGTCGACTTTGATGTTGCTGTCGATGACGCGCGTCAGCAGTGCTCCGAACGGAGTGGAGTTGGAAAGGAGGCCACTGAGCAGCGTCCCTGACCCAAGCACTGCACCGTCTTCATCGACCGCGGCAATGCCAGTGCCAACCTTTGACGTTCCGCTCCTGTTCGTGCTCTTGAATGACACGCCTAGGTCACGGCCGGCATTTCGCTTGGCCTCCAGGATGCGTACCGAAAGATTGACCTGCTCGCTGTCATCGATGGTGACGGCGTTGATGATCGAGTCCGGCCCATATTGCTGCGTGACCTCGACGATTTGCGCCAGGGTCGCGGCGTCCTTGACATGGCCGCTCAGCCGAACTTTGCCGTTGATGGAGCCGATTTCGATGCGCGCCTTCGGCGCCACCTGGCGGATGGCGGCCGCCATGTCGCTGACATCCTGGCCGACCTCGATCTGGATGGCGCCCAGCGAGCGCTTGTCCTCGGAAAACAGATTGACGGTGGTGGTGCCGAGGCTCTTGCCGATGATGTAGAGCGTCTTGTCTGTCATCGGCTGCGCATCGGCGATCTTTTCGTCGCCAACGACGATGTCGCCCAGTGTGGCGTTCACCTGGATCGTCGCCGATTGCGAGACGGGGATGAACACGCGGTGTAGCGACGGGCTCGACACGTCGATGAAGCGGTCGGCCGCATGAACCGCGAAACTCAACGGCAATGCACAGGACAATACCAAAGCAGCCGCCGTAAGTGGTCCCCAGAACGCACGCATCTACGCTACCCCCTCGCTGGCTGATTCGGACCCCTCACCCTAATATGCCAGCGTTACTTTTGTCGCGGCACATCGTATGTTTCGAGTTTTACACCTCGAAAGACACCGATTGTAGCGCGGGCCGGCGGTTCCGGCTGCACATATTTGACGACTTCCTTGACAACTTGTTGCACCTGTGGTTCGGGCGCAACAGCAGGCGTCGGCTTGACTTTGCTCAATTCGTCAATCTGGCTTCCGACCCGCTCCACCGCTTGGGCCAATCCATCGATCTTGTCGTTGGCGCGCTTACGCTCTTCGGCGGCGGCGGCTTCCGCGGCCTTCTGCCTGTCGAGTTCCGCCTGCCGTTTGGCAACGTCCTCCGGAGTATCGCCGACCAGGTCGGCGAGCGTTACTCGCTCTGTCGTTTCTCCCCGGCTGCCTGCTGCCTGCCTCAGGGCCAACGACAACTGACCCGCTCCGGCGGCTAAAGTCAGCTTCTGCGCGTCCTTGGTGTCGACTTCGACCGTCACTGCCTTGGCCACGGTCGGGCTGTCCTTGCTTTCGTCGGCGACCTGGTCGATTGCCAGCACCTTGACGCTCTGCAGGAGCACGTCGACAAAACTCTTTTCCCCGCCGCCTCCGTCGCGGACCGTGCGCGTCAATAGCACATCGACCCGGTCGCCCGGGAACACGAAGCCGGCGACGCCCAGCACGTCGTTGACGCGAATGGACACGGCCTTCATGCCCTCTCCCAGCACCGCCGACAGGGTGGCCCGCTGGCCTGGTCCGGTGATCTTGGCTGAGAGGATCGGTTCGTTGGCACTGATGGATTGTAGCGCCTGCCTGGCTCCATTGCCGGCCAAGGCATCCTTGATAGTCTTGAAAGACCCAGACGGGACTGCACCGGCGGGCCAAGGAATTTCGCGCAATTTGTCGGCGCTCAATGCATCGCCGAATTTCAGCGGCATCGCCGCGACTACGATGGTGCTCGCTTGCACGCCATTGGATTGCGCCATGGCGTTGCGCTGGTTGGCCAGCCAGATATTGGCGAGCACGACAGCCAAAACACCGAACACGCCGGCGAGAACAATCATTATAACTGTATTGGCGCGCATGAGCCCAACCCCAAGGCCTTATTTTGTTCGACCGCATCGCCCGACGCGGCCCGTCCTAGTTGTCAGGCCCGGATTGCCTTCACCGGGCCTGACAACCTCGCGTTGCTTAGCTGCCGACGCCAGCGCCGCAGGTGCCAATGCCGCTGGCATTCAAGGTGGTGCACAGGCCGGTAAAGCGGCCGTTCACCCACAAGCCAATGCCGACGATGATGAGAATCGCAGCGCCAGCAATGATGCCGACCAGAATAGAATATTCGACCATGGCAGCGCCGTTTTCGTCGTCGCGGAACTGCCGGGCCATCGTCATGAGCTTCTTCATGCCAATTTCTCCCTTTGGAGGTTTGAACCCGACGAGACAGAGCCAAGGAATGAACCCCATACCAAAGCATCCCCCGTCACGTTCAATCCTTGTCCCACAAAAAAGGCGAGTCAAACGGATTAACAGTCCCTTAACCTTTCAATACTGGATTTTTCACTCCTTCAGTTTTTACAAATGCTTGATTCGCTTCGATTTTCAACCCGTCTTAACCATTCATTCACAATTCGGCCACAACCGTGCCGTCCCGCGTACAACATTAGATATATAACATATCCCTTTATATTAAGGAGGTTAGAGGGCGCATTGCCACGGATATCGGCAAAGGTCCTAGGACCTTGGTCGGTAGGGAGAGGCAGTGCAAAATAAAACGGTTTCTCATAGCTCGATTTCTTAACTATGTAACAAGTAATACATCTAGTGTGGCCTTCAGGCCGCTTGTGCCCGTCGTGGTTAATGCTTAGTTTCAACGTCGGGGAAATCAGCAGGGTTCGGTGACATGTTGGGGCGCTTCATCAAAGGATCGAATGAGCAGCGGGCCCCGCAGCCGGCACCAGTCGTCCCTGCATTGAATGGACCGGTGAACGTGCTCGCGACAGAAGCCGATCAGAATGACGATTTCCTGACGCTCAAGGTCGAGCTGCATAGCCATCTCATTGACCGGTTCAACCTCGCAGTTCTCGAAACTGCGTCAAAGGACGAGATCCTCAATGAAATCCGGCCGATCGTGCGTGAATTCGTACGCGGCCGCAACGTGCCGTTGAATGCGCGAGAACTGGATCAACTAACCAGCGACACGGCGGACGAGATGCTGGGGCTGGGTCCGATCGAGCCCTTGCTCAAAGATGATTCGATCGCCGATATCCTCATCAACACCCACGCGCGAGTATTCGTCGAGCGCCGCGGCGTGCTCGAGGAGACCTCGATTCGCTTCCGCGACGAGGCGCATCTGCTGCGCGTCATCAACAAGATCGTTTCGAACATTGGCAGGCGAGTCGATGAATCCGCGCCGATGGTCGATGCTCGCCTGGACGACGGCTCGCGCGTCAACATCGCGGTCCGCCCGATCTCGGTCGACGGTCCGCTGGTGTCCATCCGCAAATTCTCCAAGCATCCCTATTCGCTGGAACGCTTGATGGCATTTAATTCGATCCGCCAACCAATGATCGACCTTCTGCGGATCGCCGTGCAGGCGCGCAAATCGCTCCTCGTTTCAGGCGGCACAGGCAGTGGCAAGACGACGCTGCTCAACGCGCTTTCGAGCTACATACCGGCCAAGGAACGCCTAGTTACGATCGAGGATGCGGCGGAACTGCAACTGCAACAGCCGCATGTCGGTCGGTTGGAAACCCGCCCCCCCAATGTCGAGGGCAGGGGGGAGGTTCGCCAGCGTGAGTTG
>NZ_RZSR01000001.1:0-32030 GCF_004023265.1 Mesorhizobium sp. M1A.F.Ca.IN.020.06.1.1 | reverse complement strand
CTTCATGGCAGATCGCCGTCAGCGGATCGTCCTTGTCGGAGAAGGCCGACTTGCCGCTCTCGTCGAGCGGATGGAACGGCCGCGCCTCGGCGAGGTCGACAATATAGGCCCAATGATAGAGCGGCACGAAATTCCGCCGCGCCGCCTCCTGCAGGCGTTGGACGTTGGCGAGGATGTCGGCAAAGCCCTCGACCAGATAGCGCTTGTCCTTGCGATGCTCCTCCTGGAGATCGATGAACACCGCGGCCACCGTGCCGCGCCGGATGGAAATGGGGGATTTCATGCGGATGCTCTCGAAGGGGTGCCGCGGCGCGTCGGAATGTGCCGCAGCGTATCAGCTTCGTCATTCCAGCGCGAAGCAGCCGCGAAGCGGCGTCGCGAAGACCCTGGAATCCATTCCGTTACCTTGATCGAAGAGTTCGGCCTAACAGAATTCTGCACCGTTGCGGCGCTCCGACGTAACGGAATGGATCCTATGGCCTGCGCCGCGTCGCTTCGCTCCTTGCTTCGCCCGAGGATGACGACGACATGAGTGCGGCGGCCAATCTCGAACGCCTGCGACAATGTATGGGCGGCTCCAACAGAGCGTATCGGCATCAAACCGCTCATTCCAGAAACTCATCCTCATAAGGAAACCGCGAAAGCAGCTCGGTCCCCGTTTCGGTAATAAGAATCTCGTCCTCCAGCTTGACGCCCTCGCGGCCGCCTTTCTCGCCGATATAGCTTTCGACGCTCACCACCATGCCCGGCACGATCATGCCGTCGCGGCCGTACGTCTCGTAATCCATCGCGTGGGCGATGAAGGGCGTCTCGCCATGCATGCCGACGCCGTGCATGACCGAGGTATAGCGCTGGTCGACGAAGCGGTCCGGGATTTTCCAGGCCCTCTCGGCGATCTCGCGGAAGGCCATGCCGGGTTTCACGATGGAAATGTTGTGCTGCACCTGGTCGTGCGCCATGCGGTAGAGCGATTTCTGGTAGGGCGTCGGCTTGCCCGGGCCGCAGCGGAAGGTGCGCGAGAAGTCGGAATAATAGCCGTAGCAGCCGATGGTGTCGGTATCGAGCGCGACCAGCTCGCCCGGCCTGATCTTGCGGCCGCTCGCCTCGTTGAACCACGGATTGGTGCGCTGTCCTGAAGTCAGCAGCCGGGTCTCGATGAACTCGCCGCCCTGGCGGATCACCTCGTGATACATAATGGCGAAGAGCTCGTTTTCGGAAACGCCGGGCTTGATCGCCTCGCGCACGGCGGCCACCGCGGCTTCGGCTCCGGCCATGGAAGCCTGCAGGCATCTCACCTCCTCCGGCGTTTTCACCGCGCGCACGGCAAGAATCTCGCCCTGGCAGTCCTTCACCTCGCAGCCGCGCTTTTCCAGAGCCACCGCCTGCAGATGGCTGCAGCGGTCGAGGCCGAGCTTCATCGAGCCGCCGCCATGCCTCTTCAGAAGCTCGGTGATCTCGTCGGCGAACGGCCCCGCCGTCTCGTCGTCGCGACCGGAGACGGAGGACCAGACGAGCTTGGAAGGACGCGCCTCGTCGATCGTGTCGAGCACCATCGAGACATGGTAGCTCTGCGGATATTCGAACAGCACGATTGGCCCATCGGTCGGGATGAAGAAGTAGCGGGTCGAATTGCGCAGGAAATAGCCGAACATGTTGCGCGAGCCGGTGGCGTAGCGCTGGTTATAGGGGTCGAACAGCACGACGCCGCCATAGCCCGCCTCGCGCATCCAGGCGCGCAGTTTGGCGAGCCGCCCCTTGCGCAGAGCGTCAGCGTCGATGAAGGACGGCTCGGTGTCGGAGAGCCACATGCCGCCGGCGGGATCGGCCGCGGCCGGATGGCGCATGCGGTCCTTGAAGTCCACATCCTCGGTGCTGTCGGGATCGAAAACGACGATGCTCATGGGTGCCTGGCCTTGAGTAGGTTGTAAATGCCGACCATGGCGCAGGAGGGGAGAAGGTATTGTGCGGAAAGCCGCTCATGCTGTGCCGGATGCCGCTGGCCGTGTGGAACTGCAACCGCTAAAATTCTGCTCGATGCCTCATCAGCTTTGAGACTTTGTGGTAAAGTCGCTGAATAATCTGGTATTGCGGACCACACCGTGGATTATCGAATAGCGCTTGGCCCCTTATACATCCTGCTTTTTTTCAGCTTCTGCCTTCTGGCCTATATTCAGCCGATTCTGCATTGGCTGGCCGACGATTTTGGCAACACAACCATGCTCGCATGTCTGGCGGCATATTTCGGCATTATCGTCGGATTGGTTTGGGCTATCAACAAAATCAACAAAGCATTCCCGACATTGGACCTTCCGCCTTCTTCCAATCGCCAAGGGGTGATCTGGGATGTCGCGGCGACCTATGAAGAGGCAAGGCCCAACGTCGCCGCCGAGAAATCGCCGCCTGTCAAAGTCCGGTCGGAAACTGGCAAACCGGACGTTGAACTCTGATCCTACCGCCGCCGCATCGCCTTCGGCGCCTGCCCATGCTCCTCCTTGAAAGCCCGCGCGAAACTCGACATCGAAGCAAAACCGCAGGCCAGCGCAACATCGCGCACCATCAGCGTCGAATGCGCCAGCAGATCGGCGGCGATCCAGTCCGGATCGTTGTCCGCATCTGCCACGACCAGCACTTCCGACGGCCCGGCGATCATGTCGATGCCGACGCTGCCGAACACCTGGCGCTTGGCTGCCGCGACATAGGCATTGCCCGGCCCGACGATCTTGGCGACCGGCCGGATCGTCTCGGTGCCATAGGCGAGCGCGGCGACGGCTTGCGCGCCGCCGACGCGATAGATCTCGGAGACGCCGGCAAGGTCGGCCGCGACCAGAACCAGCGGATTGATCACGCCGCCGGAGGCCGGCACCACGATCACGATGCGTTCGACACCGGCGACCTTGGCCGGCACGGCGTTCAT
Organism: Mesorhizobium sp. M1A.F.Ca.IN.020.06.1.1; assembly: GCF_004023265.1. NCBI lineage: Bacteria > Pseudomonadati > Pseudomonadota > Alphaproteobacteria > Hyphomicrobiales > Phyllobacteriaceae > Mesorhizobium > Mesorhizobium sp. M1A.F.Ca.IN.020.06.1.1. The sequence continues at coordinate 29,116 of NZ_RZSR01000001.1, read as the reverse complement.
CAGCACCGAGCTCGGATAGCTCGCTGTGCCGCCGGGCACATAGAGCCCCACGGCATCGATCGCGGTCCAGCGCGAGCCGAGCTCGACGCCGGCGGCGTCCGTGTAGCGGTCGTCCTTCGGCTTCTGCCGCTCGTGATGGGAGCGGATGCGGTCGCGTGCGAATTCGAGCGCCTCGACTGTGGCTGGGTCGGCCGCGGCGTATGCCTTTTCGATGTCGGCCCTGGAGACGGCGATGCCGAGCCTGCTGAGATCGGCCTTGTCGAATTTCAGCGTGTAGTCGATGAGCGCCTTGTCGCCTTCGGCGCGCACGCGCGCGACGATGTCGCGCACCACCGCTTCGACGTCGGCCGACACTTCGCGCTTGGTGGTGAGGAATGCCGAAAAACGCAGCTCGAAATCGGCGTCGGTTTGGCTAAGCGTGATGGCCATCGTCGGTGCTCAGGTCCTGTGAACCGGGCGCGAGGTGGCTTCCCAGGAGCCGCCGACATCGGCGAGCCGCGCCTCGATGCACTCGACGTCGAGCATGATCGTGCCGCCTCCGGAAAAAACCAGCTCGATGATGCCGGCCGGCTTGCTGAATGCGACGAAGCTGACCGCCAAGAGCGACAGTATCTCCGCCGGCTTGTCGCGGGCGATGCCGCTGGTCTTGGCGCCGAGCACGCGGTCGAAATGCAGCACGCACTGGCGCCGTTCATTGTGCTGGCGGAAGAAGCCGGACCTCGCCTCCCAGACGAAGCGGTTCATGGTCAGCACGAAACGTTTGGCCGCCGGCAGGTATTCGAGGTCGGAGACCTTCATCACGGCGTCCTGGACGTGGGCCGAGATGATGCTCAGATCCTGGTCGTCGAGCGCGATGAGCTTGAGGGCCATGCGGAATGCGCACCTGAAGGTTGATTAGTCAATCTTCTGTTATGCGGTCTTTCCGCTCTGCGCAACCGAGGCGCTTTGTCAGCCCGAAATCCGCTCGATCACCGCGCCGCAGCCGGAAAGCTTCTCCTCCAGGCGCTCGAAACCGCGGTCGAGGTGGTAGACCCGGTTGACGGTGGTTTCGCCTTCGGCGGCAAGCCCTGCGATGACCAGCGACACCGAGGCGCGCAGGTCGGTCGCCATGACCGGCGCGCCCTTCAGCTTGGCGACGCCGTCGACGATCGCCGTCTGGCCGGACAGCGTGATGTGGGCGCCGAGGCGGGCAAGCTCCTGCACATGCATGAAGCGGTTCTCGAAGATCGTCTCGGTGATGCGCGACTTGCCCTTCGCCATCGTCATCAGGCCCATGAACTGCGCCTGCAGGTCGGTCGGGAAGGCGGGGAAGGGCGCGGTCGTCACATCCACCGGTGCGATGCCGGCGCCGTTGCGCTTGACGCGGATGCCGGCATTGGTCGGCGTGATCTCGGCGCCGGTCTCGGCAATGACGTCGAGCGCGCTCTGCAACAGGTCGGGGCGCGCGCCTTCCAGCACCACGTCGCCGCCGGTCATCGCCACCGCCATGGCATAGGTTCCGGTCTCGATGCGATCGGGAATGACGCGCACGCGCGCCCCCGACAGCGCCTCGACGCCCTCGATGGTGATGGTGGAGGTGCCGGCGCCGTGGATCTTGGCGCCCATGGCGATCAGGCATTCGGCGAGATTGACGATCTCCGGCTCGCGGGCGGCGTTTTCGAGTACCGTCTCGCCCTTGGCGAGCGAGGCCGCCATCATCAGCACATGGGTGGCGCCGACCGACACTTTCGGGAACACGTAGCGGTTGCCGTGGAGACGACCGTTCTTGGTTTTGGCGACGACATAGCCGTTGTCGACGTCGAGCTCGGCGTCCAGCGCCTGCAGGCCTTCGAGGAAGAGGTCGACCGGGCGCGTGCCGATGGCGCAGCCGCCCGGCAGCGACACCTTGGCCTCACCCATGCGGGCAAGCAGCGGGCCGATAACCCAGAAGGAGGCGCGCATCTTGGACACCAGCTCGTAGGGCGCGGTGGTGTCCACGATGTTGCGGGCGGAGAAATTGATGGTGCGCGAATAGCCCTCCTGCTGCTTCTCGCGCCGGCCGTTGACGGAATAGTCGACGCCGTGATTGCCGAGGATGCGGATCAGTTGCTCGACATCGGCCAGATGCGGCACGTTTTCGAGCGTCAGCGTGTCGTCGGTGAGCAGCGAGGCGATCATCAGCGGCAGCGCCGCGTTCTTGGCGCCCGAAATCGGAATGCTTCCGGCAAGCTTATTGCCGCCGACAATTCTGATGCGATCCATGAAAGAACGTCCCCTCGGCCCGGACGGGCCGGTTTCAATCGGTTGAGTATATCCGGCTCTAGACTATCGGCCGGTGCGGTTCAAGAAATAGGATTTCCCCATCTGTGGACCGAGTGTGATCGGCCAGTGTGGCTGATTTCGGTTAGTCCTTGTGCATTTTTCCAGCAGTCGGCAATCCTTCCGGCCGATCATCAGGATTGCCATCCCGCCGCGAACGGGCCTGCGCCTTGCGCTTCTGCAGGTTGGCACGCAGCGCCTCGGCCAGCCGGTCCTTGCGCTCGCCGTCGCGTTTTTTCGGCGGATTTGGCTTGTCGTTCATCGCCGGTCCTCGCCGGCGGATAGCCGGCTGTGGTTCAGGCATAGTTAACATTGTGGCGCCGCCATGTCATCGAAGCCTGCTCGCAAGCGGCTTCCACAGCCGCGGCATTCGACACATGCCGCGGGAAAACCGCGCAGCGATTTCGCACGAAGGCATGCGTCGTTTTAAGGTTTTCTTGGCCTTGCGCTTGCCGGTTCGTTATGGCAGAAGCGCCGCCATCGCAGGCTGCGGTAGCTCAGTGGTAGAGCACTCCCTTGGTAAGGGCGCAACCAAGATGGAAACGCGGCCCTTTTTCTAGCAAAATCAGATTGTTATCAGGCAGGCCGTTTTCGGCTGGTGTAAGGTCTCGTAACCACTTTGGTTGCTTTGTCACCAGCGTTCGCCGCCTTGCGCGGCTTCTTCTTCCCGAAGACCTTATCGATGACGCCCTTGCCCTCGCCGTGGGTGTAGTTTTCGAGGAGGAGCTTTTTCGTTTTCCAACGGCCCTTGTTTGCCGTGGTGGCGATGTCGACGCCGTTGCGCACGATCATCTCGGTGGCGAAGCTGTGACGGCCGGGTTGATGGGTGCCAAGATAGGGGATGCCGGCCTTTTCGCAGATGCGCTTGATGTCCTTGTAGACCGAACCGCGCTGGATATAGCCGAACAGGCGGGTGTTCGGCTTCTTAGCGGCACGGCCGTTGTGGCGTGGGCCTGAGCGCCTATTCTTCCAGGGTACGCGCACCTCCCATGCGGCCAAGCGTTCCCGCTTCCACTGGCGGAGTTCCTGGATCTCGTAGACCATCTCGACCGTTAGATCGGCCTCGCCGTCCTCGCCATTCTTCGTGTCGCGGAAAATGACCTTGCGGTTCACCAGGTCGACATCAGGCGAATCATCCTCAAGCGCGATCGCCTCCGAGACACGGGCGCCGGTCTGGTAGATGAATAGCATCAAGGCGCTGATTCGGGGGTCGTCGCTGTGCTCCCGGAATGTGTCGATGTAGGAACGGTCGACCGCGCGCTTGGGCGGGGTGCTCGGCCGGCGGACGTCCTTGTCCGATTTCTTGAACCCTTTGATCACCACTTCTCGACATTTGCCGTCATCGGCACTGAGATTGATGACGGCCCGGGTGGGGATGATCACCTGCCGGTTCCATGTCGTGTAAGCAGCACCGGGGTACAGCACCTTGGCGGCGGCACGCACGCCCGATCCGGTCATGTCCGAGATCCTGGTGTCGGCGAAATGTTCGAGCAGCTTCTGGATGTAGCTCTCGCTCTTGCCGGCTTGCAGATAGGCCTCGACGGCTTGGGCGAAGGTGAAGAAGTCCTTTGGGTCGAGATCGATTTCCTGCTGGGCACGCAGCTCGCGATTCAGGCGGACCTTGTTCGCTTTGGCTTCGTCAGTTTCGCCAGTGCTCTCGTGTACGCGCTGCTCGCCTTGCCGGGTTGGGACCCTTCCGGTGAGCCACCAGAACCGGCCGCGCTTGTAGATCGTGAGCGGCATGACGCTTTACTCCACAAAAACAACTCATCGATCTGCCGCGGCGAGATCAGCACCTGCCTGTCGACACAGTAGCAGAGGCCCGTCTTGATCGCCTTCTCGCGCAACGACCTGGCGGACATGCGCAACCCTTTGTCGCGAAAACGCGACGACCAGTATTCCGGTGTCTGCGACATGGTCAGCACTTCGGGCGGCTGGTCATTCATGGCTCTTCCCGGTCGCGGCAGTCATCTCCTCGAAATCTTCTTCCTCGGGCGCGCGCTCGTGCGCATCGATGCGCGCCAGCTCGTCCCATTCCTCGCAGATTCGTATTCGGACTCGTCGCCGTCGAAGAACGAATGTCGCCCGAGATCGCGGTGCATGCGCCAACGGGTTTCGTCGGCGTAGCGACGGGTGTGGAAGGGCATCACCCAATCGGGCGGTGTCGGCTTCCAGGCGTCGTAGCTGGCCCAGGGGTCACCGTGCATCGGAACATCCTCGACCAGCCAGGTCTGCGAATTTCCCTTGAAGCCGAACAGGCTGTCGCCGGCCTCGATCACGGCGACAGCCCCGTCGTGCACCGCCGCGTGAAGATATGCTCTGGCACGACCTGGTAAGGTCCTTCGAACCACCACCGCCTCTGGCCACTGGAGAAGCCGAGGCGCAGGGAATCGCCCTTCGCAAGTCGCTCAATGACGGCGGTGACTTTCATGGCGCGCCTACTGGAAGGCGCGGCGCGCGGGCGTCTTGGTGCGGATCGGCGGCACCTTGGAATGCCGGCCGAGGCCAGAGGCCTTCGCCAGCCGCGACCGCGTGGCGGAATAGTTCGGCGCCACCATCGGGTAATCCGCCGGCAGACCCCACTTCGCGCGGTAAGCGGCGGGCGTAAGACCGTGGTCGGTCATCAAGTGCCGCTTGAGCGATTTGAACTTCAACCCGTCTTCCAGGCAGATGATGAAATCGGGATGGATCGACTTCTTGGGGTGGACGGCCGGCTCCTTCGGTGCGGTCGCGTTGACGACCGCCGGGCCGTCAAGCTTGCGCACAGCGGCGTTCACGCATGCGATCAGCTCCGGCAATTGCGCGGCTTGCACCGGGTTGTTTCCGACATAGGCCGAGACGATCGAGGCCGTTAACTCGATGTAGTTCTTGTCTTCCATGCTTACTCTCCGTGGTAGGGGTTGTGTCGTCGAGGTCAGATCGCCTCGGGTCGACCTGGTGACGGGCGCGCTTGCCCGATTGGCGCCGGCGTCTCGAGGAGATCGATTTCCATCATTGCTGGCAAACTGCTCATGCTGCTTCTCTTTGCTACCAAATCGGTGCTCAGTGTAACCATTTCGGTTACAATAATGTCAAGCAAAAAAGGCGGTCTAATTTTCCCTAGGTCTTGCTGCAGAAAGCACCTGTTTGATCGGCAAACATGACCTCGGTTCGCCAATGGCGGCGCAGCGTGTGTCCCAGCCGACGGAGCGCCTGCAAGACCTTTCGCTGCAGCCACGGCTTCTCCATCAAGTTCCCGGGAAAGCGAGGATCGCTGTGCACGGCGAGCGCCGGCACTTCGATCAAAGGGGAACCCTTGGGATAGAAGCTCTGCGTTTGAACGCTCAGAGCCGGGATCATCTGATAGGATTTCAGACTACCGGCGATCCCGCAGGCGGGGTTGAACTTCACATGGTCGACCGCATCCGAGAATACCCTGGTCATCGCCAACAGGCGCTCGGCCGCAGTTTTCGATAGAATGTATCCGCCGGACCCAAAAGAGAAGCTCCGCAAGCGCGCCAGTTCGAAGCCGTCGCGCAGCGCAAGTACGGTGCGGTCCAGCCACACCCTTCCGACGACTGTCTCGACCTTGACCAGGTCCGCGTCGCGAGGAACCCAGCTGGCCTCCTCGACCAGGAACAGACCGGCCCGCTTGGATATCAACATGTCGTCTTCGAAAACGCAGCCGTAAGCGTCCGGACCCGACGCGATCCGCTCCCAGCATTTTCGATGGCTCAGGAAGCAGCCCACCTCTTCCGGCGTCATCGCGGCCACGCCAGCTATGGGCTTGTAGACGTCCGCAATCTCAGCGTCGCTAAGCAGGCGCCCGTCCACCGCCGGCACTCGTTCAAAGGCTGCTCCGATGGAGTTGAGACGATCAGCCATGCGCTGCATTCTGCCCGGGCTGCGGTCCAGGTTGATGATGTAAGATTTCATGGAGGTTGTTATTCGACACCAGTTGCGGGTCGATCCCTTACTTGAACCGCGCAACAAAGGCGGATCACGAATGCTTGAGCCTATTTGTGATCAGGTCGTGGCGCGCCGGCCCCTATGACGCGCAGGCCTGCTTCGGTGAGACGAACATAGGTCCAAGGGTACCCGTCGCTCCCTTTGAGGCTCGCCGGCCTGTAGGTCTCGACGAGGTTGCTATTGACGATCGCCGTGATCGCTCGGTTGGCGGTGGCTTCGAAATTGCTGAAACGGCCCTCCCGCTGGAGGATCGTCAGTATGCGCTCGGGGGTGATCTGCTTTCGCGGGATATCGTCGAGACCGACCGACCAGCAGTCGATGAAGAACATCTCAGTTTCGCCCGGCGGCTAGGCTCATGGCTGTGCCTCCGGAGCGCGCTCGAGTCTCAGGTAGCCGAAGCCAGGCCCCGAAAGGATCTTGTGGCCAGCCGCACGCAATTGGCGCACGTAGCGATATACGGTGCGGGGTGCAGATGCCGACTCGCTCGGCCAGCATCTCGGCCGTGACGACGTCGGGACCGATCTCCGCCAGGAGCTGGTCTCTTTTTAACTCTTGGATGTCGCTCATAGTAGCGATCCTTGTTCGGCAATTGAGGATGGAAGTTCGATCGAGGAAGTCGCGGTGATCGGCATGGGTCGGTACCCACGGGCCATCTTCACTAAGTCTCCAAACGGGTTTTCGCGTTTGAATTCACCAATGCGGTTGAGATTGACCCAATGCGCCGCGTGGTAGCCGAACATGTAGAACTTGTAGCGGGCGAGGGCGTCCCATGCCTTTTGCTCCGCGGTCTCCATCGCCGCCAAGATCCGCTCAGACATCATTGGCTCTCGCGATGAGTTTCGTCTTGAGCTTCCCGCCCTTGGCTTTGGTCTCGATCGAGATCGGCACGCCCGGGCGCTGCTCGAAGATCGTGGCGAGCACCTTGCGAACCTGGTCGGCGCCGGGCGCATCGGTGGCGAGGATCATCAGCGCCGCGTCGGCGAGCGCCTGATTGATGTTGGCTGCAGTGGCAGCGACCGAGGGGGCGGCGCGCACCCTCGCCCGGCTACGCCGCCGGGCGAGGCGGAAATATTCCCGCTTTTGATCCTCGTTCAGGCTGGTGAAGCTTCCCGGCTTTGGCGCGTTCTTCGCCGCCAGCAGCTCATAGAGCTGCGTCAGCGCCTCGTCGGGGCTCTTTTGCTTTTGGACATGTCCAATTGGAGTTTCCATCAGGGCGCCGCCGCCAGCAAAATGCCTATCAGGATCAGCAGCGCGCCGATGAACCCGACTATCGCGCCGAAGACATATCCCTCGATCGGCACCCATCGACCGGTGAAATCGAGGTAGGCGCGCCGGCCGCAAGCGCTGAGCATGATGATGAAGCCGGCGGCCAGGAAGAACGTGCTCATCAGGTGCCCGCGATGTTGGCGTGCGTGGTGATGATGTTCGCGCCGCCGTCGGCGCGACCAGGATCCGAGTCGGCCGGCGCAAGCCGGAAATAATTGAGCGCGGCTTCGGAGACGGCGCACTCCGCCAGGTCCTCGACCGACCGGCCTTTCTCGGCGGAAATGGCCTTCATGCGAGCTGCGGTCATCTCGTCGACATACACGGAGATGATCGGCATCACTCGCCGCCTTCGCCTCTACGAGGCCGCGCCTTGGTGATCAGCACCACCTCGCCGTTCGGATAGATCAGCTCGACTTGCTCGTTGCGGCCGATGCCGTCGAAGATCGTCGTCAGCTGGGACGTCAGGGATTCGTTGGCGCGCTCCAGCAAGTCCATCTTCGCCTGCGTCTGCGCCTGGGCGATGCGCAGTTGGAGGTCCGAAATCCTCGGGGGGTGCGCTACTTCGTTAGGCATGGGTAAGTCTCCTCGTTATGGTCAGGGGTAAAGGGTATGTAGCCGCAGCTCGCCTTGAAGCCGATGAAGGGGTGGTTCATGAGATCCCAGTCCACCTCCATGTGGCAGGCCCGGCATTCTTCCATGTGATCCATGCCGCAGCGGGTCGACCTGGTGGCCGCGCCCTTGCATGCCGCCTTGCGTGGATCATGCTCGCTCATGCTGCCTCCTCGTCGGGCGTCAGGTCGGCGTAGGGCGCGAAGCCCCGAAACTGGATGCCCGTGTGCAGCAGCTCGCCCCACTCACCCCCGCTGTCGCGATAGATGATGCGACGCTCGCCATAGGCGGCCAGGCATTGCTCGACGACGCGCTCGGCATCGTTGGTCACGCTCGGCAGGTCCGGCCGGCAGCGGTCCGCAATGAAGACCATCCCAGGCGTGACGGCGAGCTCGGCGTAGCTGGCGCGCCTCATCGAAAACCCCTGTGGAGCTTCGGGAAAGGCCGGCTCGGGATCTTCCGTTTCGGCTTACCCTTTCCGGTCCGTCCCTCGAGCCGCTTCGTCTTCGCGATCTCGCGTTGGTCGACCGGTGTTTTGACGCCATGCGTGGGCTTGTTCAGCGCCACGATGTAGTCGAGCGCGCACGATGGCGGGATGGTGTCATGCGCTTCTGGGTCCCAGCGCCGCCGCTGCAACGCCGGATCGTGATCGAACTGAACACCGTCGAGCGGGTTGAGCCGCGCGCCGCTGGGCTCCTTGCCCCCTTGGCGCACGACGATCTCAAGCTTCTCGCGGACGCTGAGCGCGCGCGGCCGCCAGTTTTCGGGCGGACCGAGCACCTGGGCGCCGTGGTCGGGAAGGAATGCGATCCGGCCGGCCATGATCAGCCCGCGCTCGGCGGAGCGAGCGCAGCGAGCCTCCGCGCCTTGATCTTGTCGGCCAGCTGGCGACTGCTCTCGTCGTCGTGGAATTGATCCTCGACGTCGAACTCGGTCCAGATTTCCTCCACAGCCGCGGTCGACTTCGCACCTTGAAGGGCGATCTGGAAATCCTCGAAGAACTTGCCGTAGTCGAAGGCCGCTGGTTGCTCCTCCTCGGCGGCTTCTGCGCCGTCGTGCATGCCCTCGACATCCTTGTCGAACCCGTTCTCGGGGATAGGGTCGACGGCGTCGAGGCTGGGCACCGGTGGCGGCGATGGCGGGGTAAGCCTCGCCCTGGGTGCCGGCTCGTCGTCGTGGTGCTCGATCAGATCGCCGGCGATCTCGCGGGCCTCGAACTCGTCTCGCACGCCGCCAAGAACGTCGCCGAATAGCTCGCGCAGACAGAAACCAGCTGCGCGCCATTGCTTCATCCGCTTGGGATGGCGGAACCAGGAGGAATCGTTAGGCACGTCGTCCCACACATGCTGATTGTTTTTCCAGACCTTGCCGCGACGGGTCGGACGTTCGTCCCAGAGGCCGGCTTGCTTGGCATCCGCGACCGAATAGGCCTCGACCTTCATTTCCCCTGTGTCGGAGCGCACCGCCTTGCACCAGCCGATGGTGCGCTCGTCGACGGTGTTCATCTGGGCAACCACGTCCTTGTGCAGGCCGAGATTGAGGAGCGCCTCTTTCGTCGCATCGCGCAGATAGCCCAGCTCGACCGATTTCGCTCTGCCCGACTTTCGAACGACGTTGATCAGTCCGTCGCCGTAAAGCGCCGGCTTGCCGCCGATGACGGTAAAGCTGCGCAGCGCCACCATGGGCGGCAGGCCGAGCTCCGCGCCGGACATGATGACGATGGCCACGGCGCTGGTGCCCTTCTTGCCCCAACGCTTCCAGGCGTCGTCGCCGGCATCCTCGGCCGGTTCGCGACCGACAAGCGCCTGTGGCGCCAGACCGGCCTCGACGATCATGGTGGCGAGACGCCACGTTTCCTCGATCGACTGAGGGATTATGGCGCTGATCGCGCCGCCGACCATAAGGGCCGGTACCTGAGCCCGTTCGTTCATTTCCAATCCTCGGGGTTGAAGCTGTTGGCGCGCCAGGTCCGGCGCATCTCGTCCTGCTCGATGCACATGTCGTTCCACGCGAACCAGAAAGCGGCGGGGACTTCGCGGAAGAGCCGACTGCAAGCGGCGCTGATCATCACGGGCAGCCAGAAAATGACGATGGCAACGCGGACCAAGCGCATAGCTATTTGTCCACGTCGTCGAAGAACGACCGGTTGCCGTTCTCGTCGAGCAGCGTTCCGTCGGGCGACCACTGGTGCCGGCCGTTAGGATGCTTGGCGGCGCGCTGCTCGTCGGTGCGCACGTCGATTGCGAGGATGGCTGTCTTGGCGGCGTCGGAATGATCCTTAATCTCGGCGACCGTGACGGACGTCTCGCGGCCGCGAACAGGCACCATGACGCGGGAGCCGACAGCCACGTCGAAGGCGCCGGCGAAATAGTCGTAGGTTTTGTCGCTCTCGCCGAATTTCACGGCGACGATCTTCTGGTCGGTCATGCTGCCCTCTTGTCTGGAACCCGCTCCATGCCGGCCGGCAGGGCGGCGTCTTTGTTGCGCGCGATGCGGCCTGCGATCTTCTCGATCGCCTCCCGGACCTCCGGCTCGTCTTTCAAGGCCACAACCAGCGCGTCGTAATCGGTGATGTTCGCGACCCAATAGGTGTGCAGGGACATCTTGGCGCCGGTCCTGCCAGCGAAGACCGGACGGGCTTGGGCCTCGCGTGCGGCTTCCGCTGCGCGCTGGGCCAACTGCCTTGCCTCGGCCTCGGCTTCGAGCCGCCGGGCCTCCTGGTCGCTCTCCTGTGCGAACGAAGATGCGAGGCCGGGTGAAGTGTCGGCTTCGCGCTGAGCCTTCTCCTCCTCGGCCGCGCGCGCGACGTCGGCCGCCCGCTGCTCAGCCGCCTCTGCCTCGCGCCGAATGCGATCTGCGTCCTCGCGAGCCTTGCGCTGGCGCTCCTGCTCCAGGCGGTCCAGTTCTTTCAGCCACGCCTCACCATGCTTTTTCAGCTTCTTGGCGAGGTCCTTGGCATCGGTCCGCAGATCGCGCCATTTGTCATCGACGGCGTTGCCGCCATCGAGCCAAGGACGCTTCTCGACGTTGAATTGTTCGTCCGCCTTGGTGGCGATTCCGGCGAGCCGCTTTGCCCAGACGCCCGCCTGATCGGCCTGCTCCTGGGTGCTGATCGGCTTTTTGAGGAAGCCCTCGACCGTCTCCTTCTCGGCGGCCAGCTCAAGGGTCAGGTCTTTGTGCAGATCGCCGGTCTTGGCCGGGAGGTTGTGTTCCTTCGAAACCGACGGAGGCTCATCTGGCCAAGGCTCGCCGGCCAGCACCGAATGATAGAGCGCTTCGGTGATCGGGTTGCGGCAAGCATAGTTCCAGACCCTATCGGCCTCCGCTTCCTTGCCGCCCTGCAGGCAGATGACATTGCCCGATGCGTCGCGCCAAATGGCAACAGGAACCAGGGGCGCATCCTTGAATGGACGGTTCCTGAAAAATCCTGACTCCGGGCTGTCGGCAGAAGGGGCGAGCAGGAGCAGCTGATCGTTGGTCAGCTCGCGATATCCGCCCGCCAGTTTCAAGGCCTGACGCCACCATGCATATTGGTCCGCCGTCATCCGTCTGTTTCCTTTTGTGTTACACGTGAAACCATTTTGGCAACGCAATGGGCGCGACGAAGCGGTCGCGGGGCGCAGTGCTGCTTAGATTGGGAGAACCCGGCCGAGCTGGTGCGGGCGAATGGTGCGGGGGGTCACACCGGCCCGGCCGGGAACACGCAGATACTCAACACATGACCGCGAGGCATGATGGGAAAATACAACCAGGGGCAACTGGGCCATCGGTCTAGCGATCCTTCTGCGTGAATAGGATCGTAACCGATTTGGTACGTTTTGCAAGAGCTGTACCCAAATTGGTTACATCTCGCGCAAAAAAAATGCAGATCAGAGTGTGGAAATCCTCAGCCGGGCGCGTCCGATGACCTTCAAGTCCTTCGGCTGGACGGTTTCGTTGACCGCCGCGGGGTTGTCGTTGTGGACCTGGACGGCGCCTGCCGTCGTGGGCGAAAGGTAGCGCCACTGCACCGCGCCGGCGATCTCTAGGGCGAAGATGCCGGGTCGATTGGGGGTGTTGTCGTCCAGATCGATCACAAGCGCATCCCCTTTGGCAACAATGCCATTGGCCTGGTAGGCGTCGACCATCATGAACCGGAGGTTGTGGCCCGTTGAGTTCGGCAGCATCCGGGCCAGAAACTCAGGATCCAGCACGAGGCCTGGCGTTTGATTTTTGCCGCCGGCGATCTCGAACACCTGGTTGAATTTGCTGACGTCAATCGCCGCAAGCTCCGGAAACATAAGCTCTTCCGGCCTGACATTGAGGTGCGGCGCGATTCGCTCCGCCCACTTCAACGTGAGTTTCCGGCCGTTTGGGCCATCCTCTTCCTCGAGGCGGCCCATCTGGGGCCTTGTGGTGCCAACGCGACGCGCAAGCTCAGCCTTGGTGAGCCCGGCTTTCTCCCGGAAGTGCTTAATTCCATTCGCCATATCAATGCGGTAGCTCAAAACGATTTCCTGCGAAACTGTGCCAGAATGGTTACAAGCCTTGACTTGTAACCAAATTGGTGACAAAACCCGCCCATGGAAAACCTGCATCAACTGACGAAGTGGCGTGAAGAACGCAATCTAAGCACTGCCGACGTGGGCCGGATGATCGACTGTACGCGGCTGACAGTCGATCGGTACGAGGCCGGCCGGATGCCCAGGCAACCATATCTCGACCGCATCGTCGTTATGACCGACGGTGAGGTGAACGCAAACCATTGGTTGGGCAGGGAGGCGGCAGATGTTGTTGCACAGTGCCGGACTTCGGCTTGACCCGAGATACGATCCACACGGTTCCTCGTTCCGTCCGAAATTGGTCGGCGCGTTCAACAACTTCCCAAGCCGCAACTCCAAGCGGTTTCCAGCAATCATCGTCATGGGCCATCGGCATTCCCCTTGCGGTTGTCGCGATGATGGCGGGGAAATTGTTGGATGTGTCCGACAAGGCATCCGAGAATCCCGATGGGTCGTCGTTCCTTCTCCTGTTTTTTGTGAGGAATCGATGCAGGATATTGCTGCAGAGCTACAACAGGTGGTGTTCAAAGCCGCCGGAACTATCAAACCAGGTATGGGCATCAAAGCTCAGATCAACGCTGCCTGTGACGCGCTGGGCTATCCGCGTGGCCACTGGCGGGTGAGGGATGCTTGGTACGGCACCGCTTCCAACTGGAACGGCAAAGCCATCTTCGACCTCCTCGGCCGCTACAACCGTTTGTGCCAAAAGGCAGGCTCCGATGTGGAGCCGGTTAACGAACCTGTAGCCGTCATCGCGAAAGCTTCGAACAGGGGCTGATTTTGACGGAGGTGTGATTTCCTCCGCCAATTACTTCCGCCTTAGGTCCGCACGGATGTTTCAGGTTGAAACATTCCCAGGAGGTTTAATAAAAATGAAGCAGACTGACGGCGGGCAGGCGGTAAACGGTGAAGTAAAGACAGTTATGGCCGGGTTTTGTCATACAGCAAGGAGCATTGGATCGGCTGCCGCCGAGCGAAGTGCAACTGTGCATCTGGTGGCTGCAGCGGCATATCTGGGAGAAAACGTCGGTCCTACCATGACTAAACAAATCCTGTCGGCGGTGTTGGCGTCGATTGGATAGGCAATGAACTACCGCATTGAACGGCAATACCATTTGTAGCTTGTAGGATTGCCGCTCCTCGCAGTTGAGAGAGCGACATGACGATAATTCGTAAGCATGGCCCGAGACCGGTCCGCGAGGATCGGGCCTTCGTGTATGTGATGACGGCTGAGCACGGCGGGGTCAAGATCGGGATGTCGACCGATCCCACCCGCCGCTGCAAGGCCGTAAATCGCAACAAGGCCATCAAAGCGGTGGTGGTGTTCCAGCGGCACTTCGCAGACCATCAGGACGCTGAGCGGCTCACCCACATTGCCCTGGCCAAATGGCACCTGTCTGGCGAGTGGTATAGTTGCCCGGTTGAAACCGCGGTCGCGGCAGTTGAGGCACTGCCAACATGAGCCATGCCGCCACAAATTGGGCCATAACCCAGCGCGGGCTCAAACCTGCCACGCGCATCGTCCTCTGGCATCTCTGCGACCGCCACAACCCCGACCTTGGCTGCTTCCCGTCCCAAGACAAGCTCGCCTATGACTGCGAGATGTCGCGCTCTGCGCTCAATGAGCATCTCAAGATCCTGGAGCTGACCGGCCTAATCCGCCGGGAGCAGCATATCAACCCCCGCACCAAACAGCAGGAGAACACGCGCTATCGGTTCGCGTTCGAGGCCGATTTCGTCACGGCAGAAGATGTGGTGGAGCCGAGTCCGGAATCTGGACACGGGGCCGAGTCCGGAAAAGAGGGCGAGCCGTGTCCGGAAAATGCCTATAGCCGAGTCCGGAATCCGGACACTAACCCTGTAAGGGAACCAGTAAGAGAACCTCCAGGGCGCGCTGACGCGCCGGGCGGAGGGGATTTCGATATGCTGTGGTCCTCATGGCCAGAGAAGATGCGACCGGACAGCCGGGAAGCGGCTGCGAAGACGTTCGCAAGCCTTGAAGCTGACGGCAAGGCGCTGGCGGTTGCGACGGCGGGGACCTATCGAACAACCATGATCCTTCGGAAGGAAAAGCCCATGATGATCCCCTTCCTGAAAAAGCAGCTCTTCCTCGAGTTCCATGGCGCGCCACCCATCGACAAGGACGGGGATTTCGTGATCACCCCCGAGCGGCCCGAGTGGGGCGCATGGCTGGGCTCGATCCGCCGCCACTATGGTGAGCCGGGCGTGCAAAGCACGATTAAGTGTCGTCGCATCCTACGGAAAACACGTTGGCCGAATGATCTTTCGCTTGCCAATCGTGTAACCAATTTGGCAACATCCGGAACCGTAACGGATACTGCTTCGGCGGCTCGGGCATGATGAAGATGAAGCGCCTTTTTCTCGATACGCCCGCCGAGCTGGAGAAGCGGATCGACCGCTTTATCGAGCACATGCGGCATGCCGAGGACATCTTCTTCACCAAGAACAGGCGGGGCCTGCCCACGCCGCGCCACCTGCTCTGGATACTGTTTGGCGACGCCGTCGACACGGCCCGAAACATGCCCGACTTCGAACGCCGCATGGTCTCCAAGGTCGGATCGGCTATGCCCTCGTCGCGAGAGACCGAGCATCAGGCCTATGTGCGCGAGCTGTCGCGCATGGCCGACGGGATGCCACAGTACGACAACACCGAAGTTCGCATCGTGGTTCACCAGTCGGCCGCCGATCGCATGGTCGACATCATGGACCTTCTCCGCTTCGTGCGGGCAGGGCGGCAAGGGCAAGACGCGCAGCGCTACAAGCGGACGTTCCTGGCGCATGCCGGCGGCCACGGCGTCGAGTTCTGCACCCGCGTCTGGGACCGGCACCGCGTCGAGGTCATGTCGAGGCAGGCGTTGCACGACGTCAAGAGCCGCGTCCTGGGCCAGATCCTTGTCGGCATCGAGAAGGAGTTTGGCCTCGTCCGCACCAGCCGGAGCTTCCGGCGCAAGACCGTTCGGGAGATCGACCAACTTCGGAGGGAACGCAAGCGCGAGGAGAAACGTCGCCGGCGTGAGGAGCAGGAAAACAATGCCGGTTGACATCGCGATGCCGCGCAATCTGGTCGATCGGCGCAAGAACTCCGGCCATGCCGCGGTCTGCGCCGTCGGGTTCGAGGCCGACCCGGGCGTCTTCCGGCTTGCGACGGCCGAGAACATCGAAGCGCATCTCCCTCAGCTCCAGCCCGGCCGGTGGGAGAGGCTACATTTCGCGCATGTCGTCTGGACGCCGGGGCTCGCTGCGGCGCGCACCATAGTGCTTGGTGCCGAGCGGACTCTCGCCAACTGCCATCTCGGCCAGCACTGGTACCGGGCAAGTCTCGACATGCTTCACGGCGTGATCCTGGCCGAGGCCGCATCCCTTCGGTCTCCTATCTGGTCGCAGTCCGAGATGATGCACATGCTCATAGGTCAAGCCCTTCGCGCTGCCGACCGTTTTGCGGCGGGGATCATCTGATGTTCCCGACAGCCGACCAGATTGCCCTTGCCATCGTAATGGCCTGCCGGCCGCACCGAGAGGATCCGTTTGCGGTGTGCGCCGGCGAACTCGGCGTGCGCGCGCGTCATCTCGCCATGGAAGCCTTGATCATCGCCTTCCCTGACGCCCGTCGAGTTGGGCTCGGCAAATGTCTGGCCTACGGCACGCCGCGCTCGGCGCAGGGGCAGGTGATCGGCGCCAAGAAAAGCAAGTGGTGGAGCGACGACCACGTCGACGAGGTCGTCGGCGCCATCGTCGCCGAACAATACGGCGAACAAGCGCAATGACCTCCTTCCTTTCCCGTTTCATCCGCCGTTTTCGCGGCCGCGCAATCCCGCGCGTGTCGTGTCGCGGCATCTACCTGAGGATCAACTGAAATGGACACTCTACAAACCGCCGGCACCGAGCCGCTGGATGTCGACGAAGACTTCTCGGAAGCCGTCTCCCAGGAACTGGCCCGAGATCCCTCCCAGCCGAAACCCTCGGTTCGCAACATGATCGCCACCACCGGTATGTCGCTGAAACGGCACATCGACCGGCTGCGCACCAAGGAGACCGAACTTGAAGCGACCAAGGCCGCCGCGACGGTCGAGTACGAGCGCGTCATCGCCCAGGCGAAGCTGGTGCGGGACAATTGCTACCAGGAGACCGACGCCGATCTCCACCAGATCAGGACGACACTCGAGGTGCTCGATCCGGCGCGGGCCAAGCTGTCTGAAATGGCATAAGCCATGGAGGCGGTCGTCCCCTTCGACGATTCCGGACTCGCTCATGTCATCGAGCGAGCTCGGATGCTGTTCGACGACGGCGACGTCGCATCGGCACGCATGCTGGCCGCTGGCGCCTATGACCAGGCGAAGGCGGCAGGCAGCTACGCCACCCGCTTCCATGCCGGCGAGCATCTGATCCGGAAGGCACGCCGGCTCCAGGGTGACGCGCTGCTGATCGAAACGCGCGCGAAGATCACGATTGCCACCGAATGGACTGCCGCCCAGGAAAAAGGGGAGGCCTCGAAGGGCGGCAGGCCGAAAACCGTTCCAGACGGAAACGGTTTCACGGCAGCCGAAGCCGGGCTCACCCGAAAGGAAATCCACGACGCTCGCAAGCTGGCCGATGCCGAGCGGCGGGATCCTGGCATTGTCGAGCGGGTGATCGCCGGGCGCGTCGCGGAAGGACTCGAGCCGAGCCGGGCGAATCTGCGCGTGGCGATCGGCACCGACACCGCCAGCGCGGCCGAGCGCGGCAACAATCTCTACGAGACGTGCCCGGAAGCGGTGCACACGCTGCTGGCGCTGGAGACCTTCGGCCCTCGCATCAAGGAACCGGCATGCGGTCGCGGCGCGATCTCGCGCATGCTGGAAGCGGCCGGCTACGACGTCGCGCTTTCCGACCTCGTCGACTACGGCACCGCCGATCGCCATGGCGTCTTGCAGGACGTTCGGGATTTCCTCACCAGCGAGGCAGGCGACGATTGTGACGATATCGCCACCAACCCGCCCTACGGCGGCGTGCTCAACGCTTTCGTCGCGCATGCGCTGCGCGTGCACCGGCCGCCGAAGATGGCGCTGTTGCTCAACCTGAATTTCCTCTGCGGCTTCGACGATCCCGACCGCAACTACGCCATGGACGATTGCAAGCCGGCGCGCATCCATGTCTTCACGCGGCGCCTGCCGATGATGCATCGCGACGGCTGGGACGGCAACGAAGCCTCGAGCCGCATGAACCTGGCCTGGTTCGTCTGGGAACAGAACCTCGTCGGCGACTATGCCGGGCCGACGGTCATCAATCGCGTCGACTGGAAAGACTACCAGCCGTGAACGTCCAACCCTTCTTGATCGGCGAGGGTTGGATCGAGGTGCTCGATGGCAACGACACCGCGCGCGACATCTTCCACCGCCACTATTCCCGCTATCGCTACGCCGACGGGCGGCAGCCTGCGTTGTTCGTCGGTCCGGGCGAAATGCTCGTCTTGCTCACGGCTGACGCCGGCGCGGTTTCGGCTTGGCGACGCGAGCGGCACCGCTTCGATAATCAGCAAGGCGTCAACTGCGCGATCTTCCGTCGAGAGACCGGTGAAGTCGCAAGCGAGCTGCTTGCCGCCGCAATGGCGATCGTTTGGCAGCGCTGGCCGGGCGAGCGGCTATTCACCTTTGTCGATCCCCGCGAGGTCGAGCCCACCTGGAGCGCAGGGCGACCCACATGGGGCCACTGCTTCTATCAAGCCGGCTGGCGCTACGCCGGCATCACGAAAAAGCGGCTGCACATTCTGGAGTGCCGGCCGGAGTGGGTGAGTTGATGCCTGCCCACCGCAGCTCGGCCGAAGCCGAGATCCGAGATGCCGCTGTGGCTCGCATCCGCCAGCGCCGCCCCGATGCCAGGATCACCCGCCGATGAAGCCGATCCCGAAATTTTCGAAAGGACTGCAGCATGAATCACTTCGCCGGCTTCACTGTCCCCGTCGCGGGAGGTCATTACGCCATGCTGCGCTTTGCCGAGGACGGGCAGGCTGAGCCGGTGCTCGAGGACGGCGGCAAGCCGCGTCTGTTCCCGACCGAGCTGGAGGCGCAGAAGGCGGTCACCGACCATTTGTTGGCCTACTTCAATGGCCGGTTAAGGCGCGACGGGGAAACTCTCTCCACGGCCCGCGACGCGGCCGAGCGCATTTTTCGCAAGGGCCGGATGATTCCGGTGGAGCACCGCTGATGACAGGATTTCGCGAGGGCTGGGCTCTCAAGTCGCCGACTGCCGTCACCACACACTACTTTCGCCGGCGCGGTCTCGGGCTCGCCGTCTCGCTCTGCGGATCCCAGGACGCGCCGGCCGGATGGCTCATCGAAAATTCGGGCGCCGGGCAATGCGAGCGGTGCGCCATACTGCGGGAGAAGGAACTCGCTAGATTGGACGCTGCGCCGCCAGAGGCGGCCGAGGACGAGCGCGGCGACCATCGGGCGTGTGATGGGAAGGCCGGCGACTGACGCGCGCTGGCGGAGCCTCTACACTCGACAAGAAAATGGGGCAGCGGAGACCAATCCGCTGCCCCTCCCTACCACAACCCGCCGGCCGGAGCCGGCGGCGCGGATTCCTACACCAGCATCGAGCGCGCATGTGCCTGGCGCAGCTGCGACTCCATCGAACGGATGGAGCGCGACGCCGCCGCCAGCGTGTCGGCCCACTTGTCGGCCTTGCTGGGGTCAACCGACTTCAAGGCGATGCACTCGCCGTCCTTGAAGCCGCCGGCGATCGCGGCGATGATGCGCTCGACCGTCTTCTCCATCCGGCTCACGGCGGCCATATCGTCTTTCGAGGGCTCCGGCCTATTCTCGTCGTCGAACATGCCGCCCTGCTCGATGCGGTCGCGGACCGCCTGCGCCGCTGCCTTGATGCTCGACCAGTCTTTCAGCTTGCCGCTGGAGAACAGCCTCACGATGTTGATCTGATCGGCCGTGGGGAGGTCGACCAGGTCGTTTGCGTGGCCGAGCGGGAAGGCGCCACTGTCGACCAGCTTCTGGATCGTCTCGTCGAGATTGAGGAGCGCCGTGCGGGCCTTGATGCGCGTCGGCTGGACGCCGATATCCTTCGCCAGCTGCTCGACCGTCCAGCCGCGGTCGATCATCGCCTGAAAGGCGCGTGCTTCCTCCAGCGGCTTGATGTCGGCCCGGGCGAGGTTTTCCACGATCGCCTGCAGCGCCATCTCATTGTCGTCGATCTTCACGACCTCGCAGAGAATGTCGGCCGCCTCGATGAGCTGGTGAGCGCGCCAGCGGCGCTCGCCGCCGACGATCATGAACTTGCCGTCGACGGGGCGGACCGTGATGGCCTGGATAAGGCCTCGCTCGCGGATCGATTCCGCCAGCTCGCGAAGCTTCACCGGGTCGAAATGCTTGCGCGGCTGGTCGGGGTTCGGGATCACCAGGTTCAGGGGGATGCGCTTCTTCATGGTCTTGGTCTCCGTGGTAGGTAATTGTTTAGCAACATCAAGAACTTAGCCTGTAACCGATCTGGTTACAAGTGGGTTACTAAGAAAAGTTGCCGACCAGTTCTGCAGCGCGACCAGGAAATGCCTTCGCGACCGAGCGCGTCCAGATGGTCGCTCGATAGCCCTGCCCACAATCTAGATCGCAAGAGAGATTGCCGACCCTTGTGATGCGCCAGCCGTCCGGCATCGGCTCACCGGCAAGCCAGAGGATGCAGCGGCGCGCGTCGTCTCGCCGGGCAAAGTCCTCGGCAACTCGGTCGTGGTAGGCCGTCACGGAATACCAGTCGCCGCCGTCGCGCTCGGTGTAATAGCCCGGCGCCAGCGATTTGATCGCCTGTATCAGCTCGTCGGGGGTCCGAACGTCAGCCATTGCCCTGGCCCTCCGTCCTGGCACGCGCGGCCGCGAGAAACGAAGCCGTGCAGATGGTGAAGTCGCCGCCGGCGCCGCCGCCGATATGGGCATGGTGATACTCGTCCAGCTCGTCGAGCAGCGGGCGGATGTCGCCCCAGGTCGGATAGGCTTCCTGGTTGCTTTGCCAGAACTCCCCCAGCGTGCCGGTCCACTCCGGCTCGCCGAGGTCGAGCGGGTTCTTCACATGGCCCACGAACAGATGGACGGTGGTGGTGATGTCGATCGTCATGGTGGCTCTCCTCAGTCCATATTGCAGCGAGCGAGCGCGGTCGCGTAGTCGACCCCGGTCTCTTCGGCATAGATCGCGGCCTGATCGCCGGGGCGATTGGTGGCGGCCTCTGGCGCCGGCGGCTTGGCCTTGGCGATCGCCTCCATCACCATCGCGTTGTATTTCAGGGTCGGGTCGCGGATGACGCAGAGCCGCAGTGCGGCCAGCAAGTCGGGCCCGGCCTGCTCACGCCGGATCGCCGCGCGCAGGCCGGCGAGCATGTCGGCAATACCCACCTGCAGCAGATCACCCTCGAAGCCGGAAATGAAGGACTGAGCCTGAGTGAGATCGTCGACGGTGTCGCGGGCGTGATCGAAGGGGATCTTTTCCACCAGCTCGTCACGAAGCTTCTTCGCGGATTCGAGCGTGATGGTCTCGGTGCCTCTCGTGCCGCCCTTGGGGCCGTAGAACGAGACGCAGACCTGGTCGAGGTGGGGCGTCGAATGGCCGTTGGCGGCCACGCTGATAAAGATCGCGTCAGCCATGGTCTCAGCCCTCCGCCTCGATCTTCTCGGCCAGCGGCATGATGACCTCGTCCCAGATCGCTCTGCAGATTGCGTTATCGGAATGGTCAGACACGACATCGTAGCCCGAATTGCCGTAGATCAGCTGGAACCACCCGAGTTTGTCGCCGGTCGGGCTCCGCAGATGGATGGCGTCCTCGTCGGTCGAGAACAGCGCCAGCATGATCGCCGCCTTGTCGTCGGAGCGTTTCACCACCCAATCCTCGCCGTCGTTGACGGAAATCAGGTGGCCCCGGTCGAGGCAGGCCTTCACCAGGGCGCGGGCAATGCGGCGCTCGGCGCGGATGCGGTTGACAGTGTCGCGCGACCGGCGCGCTAGCGCCTGCTCGATCGCTTCGTCGAAGCCAGTCTTCGGCTCGCCGATCTCGGCATCCTCGGCCAGTCGGGCGGACAGCGCCTGGTTGCCCGAGGCGGCGAGAGCATTGCAGATAGCCAGCATCTCGGCCGGCGTAACGTTGATGGTCATGATCATTCTCCGTGATAGGGGGTGGATCTCGAGGAAGGCGCGGGGGATCAACCCCACGCCAGTCCCCAGCGCTTGGCGCACACCGGCCCGTAGCCGACGTCGATGGAGCGGTGATCGGTCAGCTCGGTCGCGCAGAAACAGCAATTGCCGGTACGCTTGCCGTGGGCGGCGCCGGCCTTCGAGGGGTTCTCGGCCAGAGCGGTGAGAGCCGTGACCAGGCCGTCAGGACCGGGCGACCGACGCGAGCGGGTGAACTCGCCCTTGCGGTCGATGCGGCCGTACCAGTCGCGGCTCTCGAACGATCCGGGCGACGACACGTTGATCTGGCCGGCGTGGGCGGAGCGCTCACCGGCGAGAGCGAGCACGACCGTCTCGCCGTTGATGTCGAAGCGGATCTTCGGATGCTTGAGCTTGTTGGCGATCGCCGTGTCGAACAGCGCGATCAAGCCGTCCATCGAGCCGACCTTGGCCTTCGGCGCCGCGGGCTCGCCGGCCTGTGCGCGCTGGGTCAAGGTAGCGACCCAGGGCCACTGCCGTTCCGAGAGACTCGAGCGGCTGTCATACTGGTGCAGGAGTGAAGCGGCGAACTCCGCGTCGCGGCCGTGCAGCTTCGGAGCTGACTGGCGCAGGGCTTCGATTTCGAGGTTCAATCTGGTCTCCGTGGTAGGGATTTCCCAGATCGGTGCGGCTCCGGCGGTTATGCTAGGCCTGGCCCGTCCCCGGTTCGATTTCACTCGGCCGGTCAGTTTGACGAGAAGTCACCAATCGCCGGCCCGTTGCTGAAAGGGGAGTTCCGGCGAAGGCTGCAGCGGTGAAAGGAAACGGCTTTCTGCTGCACCGATCTGAATTCTAAGTTACTTCAATAACTTAGCTTGTAACCAAATCGGTTACAAGTGGGTGCAGGCAAAAAAGAACAATAATTTCAATGACTTCGGTGGTAGTCAGTTCACCGGCTTGAACCGGGATTCCAGGACGGCGCCGGAAATCGAGCGCTGGTCGTCACCGCATTGCACGAGTGCCTGGTCGACGTGTTCCGGATTGACGCCGATCACCTTCCAGACGCGGCCCTGCTGGTCGGGCGCTTCGGCGCCGAGGTAGGGCGCGACCTGGACGGGCTGCGGTGGCTGACGCAGGCGGTATTGCGCCGGCAGCTTGGGATGATGCCAACCGCAGCCCTCGGCCTCCAGGCCATGTTCGAACACATCGAGCCGGAGCTTTTCTTTCAGCCAGACCGAGATGTAGGCGCGATGGCAATACTGGTTGTCGGTCGGGGCCTCGTAGCAGAGCAGGGCGACGTCCCTGCCGCCCGAGAGGTCTTCCATCTTGGCGACGATCCGGCCGGGATTAAGCCTGTCGAGGCCTTCGAAGTAAAGCTGCTTGTACTCGCGCTCGCTGGCGGTCTTGAACCATTCGCCTGGGGCGAGTTCGGGCATTTTGCGGTAGCCCGCCGGATATCCTCGCGGCGTTCCCCTGGACACCCCGATCTTCTGGATTTCGGGCGGCAGCTTGGTGAACCAGGAGCTGGTGAAAATGCGCATCTTCGTCTCTTTCGGTGGTAGGGCTTTGGACAGGTCCAAATGTAAATCCGGTGAATTTCTCAAGCAACCAAAATGACACTGTGTGTTACCATTTTGGTACGTTGCCTCACCCGTACATCTGCATTAGGTATGGGTTCTCTCCAGCGCCTTCGGGCGCTGTCCTGTGGTAGGGATGGAGAGGAGGGCCGATCAGGGGCAACCCGGTCGGCCTTTGATATTTTCGGCGTGGCTGCGGCGCCTCGAAGCGCACTTCGGGATAATTGACCCACGCCGTCACCGTCTCGAAACTGATGGCGCGCGGCAAGCTCTTGACGTCGTCGAGCAGCGTTCGTCCTGCCAGGATCCCATTGCCCGCGAACTCGGCGCCCGAGCGGAAAAACTGGAACGTCCTTCGCCATGGTCCGGTTGAGAGCCAGAGGTCCAGGCCCGGCGCCAACTCCACGCGGTCGAGGCTGTCGCTCTCAAGAAGTTCGCAGAAGAGCTGGTGCCCCAGAGGGCGCGGCGTCTGGTAGTCGGTGGCGCGCCGGAGTGTGGAATCGATCAGGATGAAGCGCATTGCAGTTCTCGTGCCTCGAGGCGTTGGTTGATGGTGGGGAGCGTCTCGCTGGCGAACAATTCGAGCCACCACTTGATCAGCTCGGCCTGGTAGCGGTCGTCGGCCGCACGATGGCGGGGCTCGCGTAGCTGTCGCTCGATCCAGTCAAGCCGGTCGCGAAGCTCCGGCCGGTAGAGCAGATTGCGGAATGCATCTGCGAGCCGCATGTCCAGGGCGTAATCCCCGGTGCAGCCGAGGGGCGACCAGTCGCTATGCCAGGACGACCACATGTCGAGGGCCTGGCTGATGGTGGGGAGCCGGCGCCGCCGCTCCTCCTCGTCTTCTGGTAACGGGCGAAACACTTTTGGACTCCGTGGTAGGGATAACGATCCTATGATGTAACCAATTTGGTTACAATATGGTCAAGCTAAAAGTAATTTCTGCGGCCGTCCTTCCATAGCTTGACCGTGACGGTGTTCACGTAGGTCCCGACCTCGGCGAAGGATCCGTGCGGCAGATCGCGGAACTGGCCGTTCAGCTTCTCGATCAAGGCCCGGAAAGCGATGGCCTTGCGAGTTTCGCGAAACTCGGTGCCGGCCGACATGATTGCAGCGAGGCACCCGCCGTCTTCCAGGAAGTCCAGGGCGTGCACTACATGGTCGATGTCGCGCTCCATGTCGAACGGCGGGTTCATGATGATGCGATCGTATTTTCCCGTCACTGAGGGGCGGAGCGCAAGGAAGTCGGTCGCGTAGACCTTGCGATAGAGGCGCTGCGCTTCGAGCGCGGCCGCCAGCGCAGGCTGCAGCTCGACGCAATCGACGATATTGTCGAAGCGATACTCGGCGCGCCATCTCTCGCGCTTCACCGGGTCGTCGTAGCCGTAGTGACCGGAGAAGTCGTTTAGGCTGGTGATGCAACGTCGCGCGAGGCTGCCGGTGCCGGCGCTGGGTTCGAGGATCCGAAGGCGCGGCGCATCGCTGGCCTGCATGATCGGAATGCCCTTCAAGAGCTCGTCGGCCGCCTCGTCAGGCGTCGGGAAAAAGCCGAAGTTCTTCGCCGGCGTGGTCTTGCGGTTCCGGAACAGATCGTCCTGCTCGCGCGTCTGGCCGTCGCCGATCACCTCGCCATAGTATTCGGCGAGCATCTTGTTGACCCTTTCCACCAGGTCGTCACGCGTGAACCAGAGATGCGCGTTGCCGTTCTTGTAGGCGACGATCCTGAAATACTCGCCGTGATGTTCGGACTGCTGAGGCTGAAAGCCCCTGCGCTCGGCTCGCACCTGGTTCTCGATGCTGTTGTAGGTCGGCTTCTTGCCGTCGAGGATTGAGAACGTCCGCTCGATATCGCGCACCGTCTCCCATGTTCCGCCCCACGTTACGGTGCCGTGGTCGCGGTCGAAGGCATAGGGCAGGATCATGCGGCTGCCGACCTTGAAGCCGTCGTGCGAACGGAAACGGCGATCGAGCTTGGAAAACGCCGTGGCGATGCCCCGGCGGAAGATCATTTCGGATTCGCCGGCCCACTTGTCGATCGTGGCGTACACGTTGTCGACGGTCACCGGCGGGATCCCCATGATCTCGTCGAGATTGACCAGTTCCTTTCCGTCGCCGTGCCGGTGGTCGTAGCGCTCCGGCACCCACCTGAGAGTGTCGCGCAGCTCGTCCTTGGCCTGCTTGTCCATCAGGATCTCGAGGTCGGTCATCTGGACCAGGTAATGCCAGCACGAGATATCGATCAGGCGGATTGCTGTGCGCTTCCACTGCTCGGCGTCTGGCAAATCGACGGCTTCGAAAAATGCCCTGACCTCGCGGTTGTCGCGGTCTCCGTATCGAGAGCAGGCATGATCTCCGGCGGCCGCTTTCCAGAGCGCCGCCGCCTTCTTCAATTCCCAGTCGGCTTGCTCCATTGAGGCGAACGCCCCGTGATAGGCCGCGACCGCGGCGTCCCGATAGGCGACGATCTGCTCGATCGTGTTGCGCGGGATGAGCGCGTTCATGGGCTGATCCCTTCTGCGATGCAAAGAGTCTTCCAATCGACGTATGCAATCGACACACCGCAGCGCGTGAAATGGCTGTCTCTCTGTTCCCAACCTGCGGCTCGGGCGGCGGTCTCCCATGGGTCGGCCGCGTCCACCGGCTTGAAGGATCGCGCCTTGTGCATGCGCTGGAAAGCGAACGCGTCGCCAAGCTCGCTCACGAACTCGTAGCGCTTGCTGCCGTCGAGCAGGGTGAACTCGTATTCAGTCATCTTGTCGGTCATGGTCTCTGGTCTCTGTGGTAGGGGGTTGGTGGGCGACGGGACTTCCTCCCGCCGCCCTATCGAAGGGATTGTTTGCCTCTCTCAGTGCATCGCGCCTCCTTCTCCTGTTGCGTCGGCTTCCATCTCCGCTTCGGCGGCCTGGAGGTCGGCCAGCCGCTCGCGGCAGGAAGGGCAGCGGCAGCTTTCGCTGTCGTCGAAGGGGAAAGGGGTTAGGCAGTCGTCGCAGTAGGGCATGATTTCAAACCCCTGCGAGTTCGCGGGCGGCGCGCTGCTGGTAGGCGACAACGGTTGCCTCGCAAGGCTGCATCTTCCATTCCGCCATGAGCTTGCGGGCGAGCGTGTACGGCGCAGAGCCGCCGCCGCTGGGGGTGCAGGCGAGGAGCGAGGCGAGAAGCATCTGCTTCTCGGTGTTGCTGAGGTCCATGGGGGGCTCCGTGGTAGGGAAAAACCTTGTAACCACAATAACTTAGCCTGTAACCAATCTGGTTACAAGTAGGTTACAAAGAAATGTCCTCCAGGGGGATATTGCCCCGGTCGTCGACTGCGAGGGCGACGGCAACATTGCGGACCCAGATCGGTTGCGAGCTGAGCATGAACGTCTCGCCCGTCATGGCCAGGAGCAGGGTGGTGGCCATCACGCTGGCGATCGCTGCAGCGGCGTGGGGCGGGACGGCGTTGCCGATCCGCTCGCGCCAAGCTGAGTCCGATGCGCCGTCCAGCTTGAAGCCGTCCAACTCGTCGGGGTCGACGAGGCTCTGCAGCGCGGCCAGCTCCAGAGTCGTAAAGGGCCGGTGCCACGTGTTGTCGAGGGCGCGGATCACCGCGACCAGACGATCCTCGGGCTTCGGCAGTTCGATAAGGGGTTCTGCGGGCGCGCCGTGCGGGTCCGCCACCGACCAGTGCCCGCGATCGTACTTCGCGAAGCCCGGCACCGCGTAGCCGGTGCCGTCCCAAGGCACCACGCCATAGTGTCCGCCTGTCTTGTAGTTCTCCCGGTTCGCGTTGAGCCCGACCGGGCGAGGGTCGGCGACGCTGAGCGCGCCGCCGGCGACATGCTTCGCGCCGGAAATGACCTTGGCCGAATCCTCCCAATCGGTGACTGCGAGAATGTTCTGGTGAGCGTTCTCGCTGTAGCCCGGCCTGGGGTCCGCGACGGCGCCGCCGCCTGAGAGAATCCTGGCACCGGAAACGACGTTCGCCGGATCGTCCCATCCCTTGACGTGCAGCTTGCTGCCGTGAGCGTTTTCGCCCCAATTCAGGCTCGGGTCCGCGACCGCGAACGCGCCGTTGCCGGTGGTCGACGCGCCGATCACGGCGCCGGCTGCCTCGTCGAGGTTGGTGACGCGGTATTTCGTCTGCTTGTAGTCGTCGCGTTGCGAGGGGCGCGGATCGGCAACAGCGAGACCGCCCGGTGGGCCGCCAGGACCGGCGACCGCCGGCGAGGCGCCGGCCCATGGCACGATGCGGAACGTGTTGTTGAAGCGCGGCTTGCCCTCCATGCGCGGATCGGAGACCGCATAAGGCCCGGTGCCGACCGAAACGTCGCCTTTGACGCAGGCCGCCGTCTGGTCCCACTTGCGCACCCCAAGCTGGACCGATTTCTCGTGGCCATCGACGCGAGGGTCGGCGACCGAGAAGCGGCCTTGACCTGGTGAGCGCTGCGACGTGATCGTCGCGGCCGCATTATCCCAGCCGCCGACGCCATAGGCGCCCCGATCGGACTCAATCGGCGATCTTGGATCGGCAACACTGAAATTGCCGGCACCCGGTCTGCCATTGGCGGTTATCACGCCGGCTGGCTGATCCCAGCGGTTCACACCGAGGAAGCCGGTGCCTTCGCGCGTGTTGAGCACGTTCGGATCGCCAACGCGCTGCTCCCAGCCACCATCCGGCAGAATGCCGAAATCGCGCAACACGCCGTTGTCGACGGCCAGCTTGTTGAGCGACCGCCAGTCCGAGCCGGCCTCGACAAAGGCGAGGCGGACCCATGTCTTCCATTGTAGCGCCGGCATGCGGTGCATGGGGCCGGCGGCCGGGTCGCAAGGGCGCGGCAGCTGGTCGAGGATTTCGCCGACGCCGCGCAGCCTGCGCTTCTCGGGCTCATAGAGGAACGGGGGCACCTTGCCCTCATGCCGCGCGACCAGGAGGAAGCGCTTGCGGCTCTGGCCGAGCCCGCCGAGCTCGCCGCAATCGTGCGTCGTCTCGCGGACCGCGTAGCCGTAGGCGCGGAACAGGGCGATGATCTTTTCCAGCAGCTTGCGGCCGCGCTTGGCGATGCGCGGCACGTTCTCGAACACGACCAGCTCAACCGGATCGTCTTTCCACGCCTCCAGCATGAGCCAGACGCCGCGAAGGGTGAGTTCGTTGAGGGCCTGATACTTGTCGGTGATGCTGGAGGCCTCTGGCAGCAGCCCGGAAAAGCCCTTGCACGGTGCTGAAAGGAAGACGGCATGCGGCCGCTCGCCGTGCGCCGCGCGCCTGATATCCTCAGGCGTTGCTTCGCGCCAGGACGCCGGCGGCTCACGGCCCTTGAAGGCGACATATTGCGCCCGGCTGAACATATCGAGCACGGGGCCTTGGACGCCAGCGGCCCGGCTGAAATCCCGGATGGCGGCGGGGTCATTGTCGACGCCGCCGATGCAGCGCCAATTGGCCTGCAGGCTGCCGACTCGAGCGTGCCCCTTGTTGAAGCCCTTCGCCCCGCCGCCGAGGCCGCAGAACAGGTGGAAGTGTCGAAATTCGACCGTGGTCGTGAGATTGTTCAAGGAATGGCCCTTTCAGAAGGCAAATGCGAATTGGCCGGAGGCTTCCTGTCTGGAAGCGACACCGAGGGGACGGAGACCTGGTAGAGCAGCGATGAAGCCGCCGGGCTGGTAGGCGGGATCTTTGCGACGCTCCTCACGGAGCCGGCTGTCGTCGGCAGGGTGCCGCTTGTTGCCCTGCCAATAGGCGAGGCCGAACGGCGGGTTGTGGAG
>NZ_RZSR01000019.1:0-16724 GCF_004023265.1 Mesorhizobium sp. M1A.F.Ca.IN.020.06.1.1 | reverse complement strand
CAGCCCCTTGATCGAGCGCGTTTCGCCGGGCGTGGCCTCCCAGACGCCGGTATGGACAAGGTCGTCCTTGGCCACGTCCTGCGCCCAGGTTTTGAAGGCGGGATTGCCGGCAATGAGCCGCTCCGGCAGCGCGGTCGATTCGCGGGGCGAAAAGCTCGGGTTGATATCGATGGGCTTGAGCAGGGACAAAGGATGGCCTTTCCAGTTGAGTTTCAATAACCGCGCGACCGGTCGACGAGCCCGATGGGATCGAGCCCGGCGCGGTGGCGCTTGATGTTGTCGATGACGGCCTGGGCGGCGGTCGCGGGTTGGGTCACGCTGGCTATGTGCGGAGTGAGGATGATCTTCGGATGCGACCAGAACGGATGTCCCGCGGGCAGCGGTTCGGGATCGGTCACGTCGATCATCGCCGACGACAAATGGCCGCTATCGAGCGCGGCGACAAGCGCTTCGTGATCGAGCTGCGGGCCTCGACCCGTATGAACGAGAGCCGCCCCGTCAGGCAGTTTCGCGAACAGGCCGGCGTTCAGAAATCCGCGCGTCTCCTCGGTCAGTGGCAGCAGGCAGATCAGTATGTCACTGGCCGCCAGCATCTGCTCCAGCCCAAGCTCGCCATGATAACAGGTCACCCCTTCGAGCCGCCGCGGGGAGCGGCTCCATCCGGAGAGCTGGAAGCCGAAAGGTTTCAGCCGGTCGAGGACGGCTTGGCCAAGCTGTCCGAGGCCGAGCACGCCGATCCGGCGCGACGCGGCTTGAGGCTGAGGGATGTCGCGCCATTCTCCGGGGCGCTGCTGCGCCAGATAGGCCGGCAAGTTGCGGTGGAGCGCAAGCACGGCGAGCGTCACATACTCCTGCATCATACGCACGATGCCCTCCTCGACCATGCGCACGATTTTCACCGGCGCGGGCACCGCGTCGAAGCGGAACTGATCGACGCCGGCGCCGATGGAGAACAGGATTTCGAGGTTGGTGTAGCGGTCGAGGTTCTCCGGCACCGTCCAGGTGATCAGGTAGCGCACTGCGTCGGGATCGACCGTAGAGGCATCGATCGTGAAGGGGAGGTCCGGCAACTCCTTAGCGAAGGCCTCGGCGAAGATCGCGCCACGCCGCGCGTCGGAATTGAAGAGGAATGTCATTCCGGCTGCTCCTTCAGGCCGCGCATCGCGCGCCCAGCGCCTCGATCATCTGCTGGCAGGCGGCGAGCTCGCTGGCGAGAATATATTCGTCCGGCTTGTGGGCGCGCCCGATATCGCCGGGGCCGCAGATGATCGCATCGAGCCCGGAGCCTTGGTAAAGTCCGGCCTCCGTCCCGTAGCTGACGGCGGCTAAAGGCGCTTCGCCGGTCAATTCGCGCAGCAGTCCCGCCAGAGCCGAGTCTTGCGGCAGCGACAGCGCCGGATAGGCGCTGATCGGCTTCCATTCAACAACATAGCCTTGAGCGGCAAGAGCTTCAGCCCGCGCCTTGACCGGGGTGAGCAAGCCAGCCGGTTCGATGCCCGGTATTGCGCGCGCCTCCAGGTCGAGCGTGCAGCTGTCGGGGATGATGTTGACCGACTGGCCGCCTGCGATCACACCGGCCTGCAGCGAGGAATAGGCCGGCTCAAAGGTTGGGTCGGACGGGCCATGCATCAGCCGCTCCGCTTCACTCACGGCGGCGCTCAGCACATCGGACATCGCATGGATGGCGTTAAGCCCAAGATCCGGTCGCGAGGAGTGGCCGGAGCGGCCGCTGATGATTACGCGGGCGGCCGCCTTGCCCTTGTGGCCGCGCACGGCGCGCATGCCGCTCGGCTCGCCGACGATGACGCCGAGCGGCTTGGCGCAAAGCTTGGGCAGCCCGGCGATCAAATGCGGCACGCCCCGGCACCCGATCTCCTCGTCATAGGAGAAGGCGAGGTGGATCGGTCTGGCGAGGCGCAGCCGCACAAGCGCAGGCACGGCGGCGAGCGCGGCGGCGAGAAACCCCTTCATGTCGGTGGTGCCGCGTCCGTAGAGCCGTTCGCTCTCCCGGCGCAGCGAAAAAGGGGCCGAACTCCATTGCGGCTCGCCGGCGGGGACGACGTCCATATGGCCGGATAGGATGTAGCCCGGAACCTCGGCCGGGCCGATGGTGGCGAAAAGATTGAAACGGTCGCCCTCTGGCCCTGGGAGCAGGGTGACCTTCGCGCCTTGTTCGGCGAGATGAGCCTCGATCCAGCCGGCAATGTCGCCGTTGGGCTTGCCGGCGACCGACGGAAAGGCGACGAGACGGTCGAGGATGTCGAAGACGTCCATTGCAGCCCTCAAGGCATTTAGGGTTCGCCGGCATCGATGCCGCATGCTGGCGAATTTCCGCAGAGGATGGGTGCGTTGCCACGCGATTGCATGCCGAAAGCGGAAGTATTTCAGTTGAATCTTGCGTTGGTGCACGGCTTTCGAGCAAATCCTGTGGGGTTTGCTTGTCTAGCGTTGGCGGGCACGGGTCAGCGGTCTGCTCGCCCGTTGATTTTTGAGGGTTCTTTCAGGGCCATGGAAGTGAAGCCGTCCGAAAGCTTGAAAATCGATGCCTTCTCGATGCGTATCGGCGACGTCCAAGATGTCGACCTGGAGAGGTTGCACGCGCTCTCGCTGTCAGTGGGATGGCCGCATCGCGCCGAGGACTGGCAATTCCTGCGTGAATCGGGCCAGGGCTTCGTGGCGCTCGATGAGATCGGCCGGGCTCTCGGTTCGGCCATGTGGTTCCCGCATGGCGCCAATTTCGCCACCGTGGGGATGGTCATCACCTCGCCGCGGCTTCAGACGCAGGGGGCGGCGCAATGGCTAATGAAGCGGATCTTCGACAGGATTCCCGGGCGCGATCTGCGCCTCAACGCAACCCGTGCTGCGCGGCGGCTTTATCTCTCTCTCGACTTCCAGCCGGAGAAGACCGTCTATCAATGCCAGGGCATCGCCCGCGTGCCGACAGCGGGCCGGCCGACGGAAGGGCGCGGCAACGTCCGGACCTTGGACGCGGGCGATATTGCGGCGGCGATCGCGCTGGACGCGGCGGGATTTGGCGTGAGGCGGACAGCGCTCATCGAAAAGCTCTTCGAGCATTCGGCCGGCTACGGCCTTTTCGACGGGAACAAGCTGACCGCTTTTGCCTTCTGCCGACCGTTCGGGCGGGGCCATGTCATAGGGCCGGTCGTGGCGGGAAGCGACCCCGACGCCCTTGCGGTCGTCCGGCCGCACGTGGCCGACCATTCGGGATATTTCCTCAGGATCGACACGCACATGGACAATGGCGAGTTCGCCGCCTTCCTGTCGCACAGCGGAATGCCGGTCTTCGATACGGTGCTGACCATGTCGAAGGGCAAATGCCTTGGCGATTTCTCCGACGGCGGCTCGGCTAGGCCGAAGACCTATGCCTTAGCAAGTCAAACCCTCGGGTAGTTGTCTTCGGATTGCTTCTTTCTCCCAGACGCGAGTGCGAGGAGGGGAAACGGACGCATGACTGAGACGGCACGATAAAGGCACCGGCATCATCATGGCTGCCCAGCCGTCAGCCTAAACGGTTTCTACATGGGCGTTGGCTCGTTCCATGATCCACCCTCTGACGGTCCTCACCACGCTGCCTTTCGAGAGCTGGCTCTCCGAAAGATAATAGGTCCATGGACTGGCGGCCCGCACGGGGAAAGGCTCCACCAGAAGCCCGCGGCTGATATAGGTTCTCGCCAGCGAATATTGCGTGGCGACGCAGCCCGCGCCCATCGCCGCCAGTTCCAGCGCAATGTTCGAGGCGTTCGTGGTGATGCCTTTCTCATAATCCGAAATGTCGATCTGCAGCGCGTCGCCCATGCATTGCCAATATTCTTGGCGGCCATGGACGAAGATCCAGTCGACGTTGAGGATATCGCGCGGCGAGCGCAGCCCTTTCGGCCCGGACAGCAGCCCGGGTGCGCAGAGGATGGCGAGCTGGTCGTTCCACAGCGGAACGCCACTCGGCGGGCGGTCGTCGAAGCGGCGGGTCGAGATGGTGATGTCGGCGATCTGCTCGCTGAGGTCTTCCCAGATCGTGCCGTGCAGAACGACCTCGATCTCCGGATGGATTTGCCGGAACGCCGCCATGCAGCCGGCCAGCCAGTTTTCGGCCAGGCTCATCGGACAGGAGATGACGACCGTCCTGTTGCGCGAGGAGGCGACGATCGCCTCCGTGGCGTGATCGATCTGGTCGAGCGCCTGCCGCAGCGTCGGCAGGAAAGCCTCGCCCATTTCGGTCAGCTTCAGGCTGCGCGGATAGCGCACGAAAAGCTGCCGGCCAAGATAATGTTCCAGCCCCCGCACATGATTGCTGACCGCCGCCTGGGTATAGCCGAGCTCGTTGGCAGCAAGGGTGAAGCTGAGATGCCGCGCCGAGCACTCGAACGAGCGGATATAGTTCAGTGGGGGTGGCGGCTTCATGCGATCGCTCCTTGGCAAAGCGAAAACTAGACCGGCGCCGTTGGCCTCCGCAACCGCCTTGACCTCGATTTTTTTGTGCGATGGCGCCAAACTAATTACGTGCCTGGCCCATGAGACCAAATTATTCGTAGTTACCTTGGAGCGATCGGGACGCGAAAGGTGGCGCCATGGACCAGCGGACGGCGGAAGGTGAGTCTGCTTCCACCGCAATTGCCCGTGTTGCCGACTTCGTGCTGCGCAGGTTGGCCGGCGCGTTCCCACGCGACGTTCTGAAATCGGCAGCCCTCCAGTTCCTCGACACGATGGGCATTGCCATCGCCGCCGGCCCGATGCAGGCGGGGCAAATCGCGCGCGACGCCGCGGTTATGCTCTACGGTTCCGGCGCCGACCGGCACGCAGCGAGGATGATCTTCGACGGCAGGCGCGCCAGCATGGCCGGCGCCGCCTTCGCGGCAGCGACCCAGATCGACAATCTCGACGGCCATGATGGTTACCCGCCGACCAAGGGGCACATCGGCGTGGCGGTTATCCCGGCGCTGCTTGCGCTCGCAGAAGAAAAGCCGGAGTTGACTGGCCCCGAGGCGCTGGCCGCGATCGTCGTCGGCTATGAGATCGCGGGGCGGGCCGGCATTGCGCTGCACGCAACCGTCTCGGACTATCACACCTCCGGCGCGTGGAATTCTCTTGGCGTGGCGGCGGTCGCGGCCCGCGTGCTTTCGCTTGACGACGATCAACTGCGCCATGCTTTCGGCATCGCCGAGTATCACGGACCGCGCAGCCAGATGATGCGCGAGATCGCAACGCCGACCATGCTTCACGACGGCTCAGGCATGGGGGCGCTGGTCGGGCTGTCGGCCGCCGTGCTTGCCGAAGCGGGTTTCGCCGGCGCGCCGGCCATCACGGTCGAGGCGCCGGAGGTCGCGGCACATTGGGATGACCTCGGCCTGTTCTGGCAGATGACCCGGCAATACATAAAACCCTATCCGGTCTGCCGCTGGGCCCATGCGGCGATCGACGCGACGCGCGCGCTTTGCCTGCAGCATGGGCTTCGGCCGGAAGACATACGCAAAGTCCATGTCAACAGCTTCCACTATGCGGCGACGCTGTTTGCCGGCATGCCGGACACGACATCAAAGGCGCAGTACAGCCTGCCCTTCGCCGTGGCCACGATGATCCTCCATGGCCGGATCGGCGTGGAGCACATTTCGGGCTCAGGTCTGCGCGATGCCGCCGTCGCGGATATGCTGAAGCGCGTCGAGGTGAACGAGGCGGCGAAGCACAGCGACCGTTTCCCCGCCGGGCGCTGGGCCGACGTGCAGATCGAGACGGTTGACGGCCGGCGGCTGGAGTCCGGAGATGTCCACGCACGCGGCGGCCCCGAAGCCCCGTTCAGCGAAGACGATATCGTCGCCAAGTACATGGAGTTTGCGTCGCCCGTTCTCGGCTCGACCAGGGCCGCCGCGATCCGGGACGGTATTCTCGGCCTGACCGACGCCGACCACCGGTTTTCCGAGGTGACCGCTCTGGTCTACGATCCTCCTGGCGGCCAGGGCAGCCATGCCGCTTAGGCTTCTCAAGTACGGGCTTAGCCGCGACTATCCGGTGACGGGCGACATTCCTGCGACGCCTGAGCTGAAGCCGTCCTATGACGTGGTCATCGTCGGTGGCGGCGGGCATGGCTTGGCCTGCGCGCATTATCTGTCGAAATACCATGATATCGCCAGCATCGCGGTGCTCGAAAAAGGCTATCTGGCCGGCGGCAATACCGCACGCAACACCACGACGATCCGCTCCAATTACATCACCCAGGAAGGCGTCGCCTTCTACAAGGAAGGCGTTTCGCTCTTCGAAGCGCTGTCGCAGGAACTCGACTTCAACGTCATGTTCTCGCAGCGCGGCCAGCTGACGCTCGCACACACGGAAGCGACGCTGCGCGCCTTCCATCTGCGCGCCGAGATGGGCAAGCATATGGGCACGCGCACCGAGGTGATCGACGCAAAAGAGGTCGAGAAGCTGGTGCCCGAACTCAACATGGATCGCGGCGGCGCGCTCGAGATCCTCGGCGGCCTCTGGCATGCCGATGGCGGCACGGCCCGCCACGATGCGGTTGCCTGGGGCTTCGCCGCGCAGGCCTCGCGCCGCGGCGCCGAAATCCACCAGCGCACCGAAGTTCAAGGCTTTGAGGTCGAGACCGGTCGGGTGCGCGCTGTGGTGACGAACCGCGGACGGATCGCCTGCGGCTCCGTGCTCATCGCCGCCGGCGGCATGAACTACGATGTCGCCATGATGGCCGGCGTGGAACTGCCGATCCGCTGCTACCCCTTGCAGGCAATGGTGACGCAGCCGCTGAAGCCCTGGCTCCACACGCTGGTCTCGTCCGTGTCGCTGCACACCTATCTGGTGCAATCCTCGCGCGGCGAGATCGTCATCGGTGGCGGCTCGGATCCGTACCAGCTCTATTCGACCCGCTCGACGCTGGACATGAAGGAGCATCTGGCGGAAGGCGCCGTGCATCTCTTTCCCTTCCTGCAAAGTGTGCGGCTGCTGCGGCAATGGGCCGGCATCACCGACATGACGCCGGACTACAGCCCGATCATGGGCGCCAGCCCTCTCGCCAATCTGTGGCTCGATTGCGGCTGGGGCACCTGGGGCTTCAAGGCGACTGCGGTCGCCGGCAAGCGCATGGCGGAAACCATCGCCAGGGGCCGGGTTCCCGACCTGCTGAAGCCGTTTGCGCTGGAGCGCTTCGAGAAGTTCCGACTGCTCAACGAAATGGGCGCCACGGCGGCGAGCCACTGACCATGAAGCTGCTTGACTGCCCCATGAACGGCCCGCGCAACATCGACGAATTCCAGTCCTTCGGTCCGCTGCGGCAGGCGCCCGATGCGGATGCTGCCGCCGACGCTGAGTGGGCAAGGCATCTCTTTCGCGCGGACAATCGAAAAGGTGTAGTGGTCGAGTGGTGGCGGCACGTGCCGAGCAAC
Organism: Mesorhizobium sp. M1A.F.Ca.IN.020.06.1.1; assembly: GCF_004023265.1. Taxonomy (NCBI): domain Bacteria; kingdom Pseudomonadati; phylum Pseudomonadota; class Alphaproteobacteria; order Hyphomicrobiales; family Phyllobacteriaceae; genus Mesorhizobium; species Mesorhizobium sp. M1A.F.Ca.IN.020.06.1.1. Next base: position 9,321 of record NZ_RZSR01000019.1, on the reverse strand, counting down.
TTCTTCTTCCTCGCCGAGCGCGACGTCGTCACCAACGAAATCATCCGCACCTATGCGCCTGGGAGCCGGCCATGACGCGGCTTGGCACGCCATACGGCTCGCGCCTCGACCGGACGCGGCCTGTCCGCTTCACCTTCGAAGGCAAGGCTTATCATGGCTTTGCCGGCGACTGCATCGCCAGCGCGCTGGCGGCCTCGGACCAGTGGGTCCTGTCGCGCTCGTTCAAATACCACCGGCCGCGCGGCATCATGACCATGGCCGGCGCGGAAGCGAACACGCTGGTGCAATTGCCGTCGGAGCCGAATGTTCCCGCCGACCTGACGCCGCTCCAGGACGGCATGATGGTGACGGCGCAGAACGTCAACGGCTCGCTGGAAAACGACCGCGATGCGGTGATCGACCGCTTTGGACGTTTCCTGCCGGTCGGCTTCTACTACCGCACCTTCATGGGTCCGAGACAGGACAGCTGGCTCCGCTTCTGGGAGCCGATGATCCGTCGCAAGGCGGGGCTCGGGATCGTCGACGTCAAGGCGCCGCATCTGAGTTTCGACAAGGCGCATCTTCACTGCGACCTGCTGGTCGTCGGCGCGGGGCCGGCGGGTCTATCGGCTGCGATCTCGGCCGCACAAGCCGGCGCCGACGTGCTGTTGTGCGACGACAATCCCGAAATTGGCGGTTCGCTGACCTATCGCCGCTGCGATCCGGGCATATTGTTCAGTCTGGCAGCCAAGGCAGCCAAGCTCCCCAATCTGCGCATCATGACCGGCACCATCTGCAACGGCTGGTATGAGGACAATTGGCTGCCGCTGATCCAGGGCAACCGGCTCTACCGAACCCGCGCCCGCGAGGTTGTCCTGGCGACAGGCGCCATCGAGCAGCCGGCGGTGTTCCGCAACAACGATCTGCCTGGCATCATGGCCGGCGGCGCCGTGCAACGATTGCTCCGCCATTACGCGGTGCAGCCTGGCCGGCGGGCAGTCGTGCTGGCCGCCAATGACGATGGCTACGACTCCGCGCTGGATCTGGTCGAGGCTGGCGTCGAACTGGCCGCGATCGTCGATCCTCGGCCAAATGCCGGCGACCGCGCCGGTGAGCTTCGGGCCAGGGGGATAGGGATCCTCGCAGGCGCACCGATCGAGGAAGCGTCCGGGACGCGCGGCAACAAGCATGTGACGCGGGTCCGCGTTGGCAGCCGCTGGATCGACTGCGATCTCGTGGCGGTCTCCGTCGGCTCGGTGCCTGCCTGGCAGTTGCCCTGCCATGCGGGAGCGATAGTTGGCTACGACGATGCGACGGCGCGAATGACGCTCAGTCTGCCGGTGGGCGCGGCCGTCCGGCTGGCAGGCGCCGTTGCCGGCAAATCGCGGTTGCAGTCTGCGATGGCCGACGGCCGCCGCGCCGCGCGCGAGGCTCTGGAGCGGCTCGGCCACGGCGATCCTCCTGACGTGCAGAACGAATGCGAGCCCGAGACAGCTGCCTGGGCACAACCGCTCGCCGGCAACGCAAAAGGTCGCGACTTCGTCGATTTCGATGAGGATCTGCAGGTCAAGGACCTGCGGAATGCGGTCAAGGAAGGCTATCGCGAACTCGAACTGGTGAAGCGCTTTTCCACCGTCGGCATGGGGCCTAGCCAGGGCCGCCATTCGGCGCTCGCCACGGCGCGGATCGTCGCCGAAGCGACGGAGCGTGGGGTTGGCGAGGTGGGCGTCACCACGGCGCGGCCGCCGACCGGACCGGAGAAGCTCGGCGTGCTCGCCGGCCATCACGAGCCGTTGGAGCGGCGCACCGCGCTGCATGCGCGCCATCTCGCACTCAACGCTCGCATGAAGCCGATCGGTGCCTGGTGGCGGCCGTATTTTTACGGGCCGGAAGACCGGATAGACCGCCTGGTCCGCGAAGAGATCGCCGCGGTCCGCAACGGCGTCGGCATGCTCGACGTGTCGACTTTGGGCAAGCTGGAGATCCGCGGTCCTGACGCCGGCGCCTTCCTCGATCGGATGTACACGATGGCGCATGCCAACCAGTCCGTCGGCCGCGTCCGCTACTGCCTGATGCTCAACGAGATGGGCACGGTTATCGATGACGGCGTCGCCTATCGTCTCGCCGATGACCTGTTCTACGTCACCGCGACGACCGGCGCCGTCGCCCGCGTGCAGGCCGACATGCTGTTCTGGAATGCGCAGTGGCGGCTGAAGGTCGACGTGCTCAACGTCACGGCAGCATTTTCCGGCATGAACGTCACCGGCCCGAAGGCGCGTGAGGTCTTGCAGGCGCTAGATGGCGACATCGATTTCTCGCGCGATGCTTTCCCCTATCTCCACGGGCGCGAAGGCATGCTGGCCGGCCTGCCGGTGCGTGTGATGCGGATCGGCTTCACGGGCGAGGTGAGCTACGAGCTGCACTGTCCTTCGAGCTATGCGGTCGCGCTGTGGGACGCTTTGTCCGAGGCCGGCAAGCCGCATGGCTTGCGTCCCTATGGACTCGAGGCCTCGCGCATGCTGCGGCTTGAAAAGGGGCATATCCTGATCGGCCAGGATACCGACGCGCTGACCACGCCCAACGAGCTCGGTTTCGGCTGGGCGGTGTCGAAGAAGAAGCCCTTCTTCATCGGCAAGCGGTCGATCGAGATGCGGACGAGGCTTGGCGAAAGGCGCCGGCTCGTCGGCCTCTCTTTCGAGGGTGCAAGCAATATCCCCGGCGAGTCCTGCCTGGTGCTGCGCGGCGGCAACCCGGTTGGGCAGATCACTTCGATTGGCTTCTCGCCAACGCTTGGCCACACAGTCGCGCTGGCCTATGTCCATATCGACGACGCTGCTCCCGGCAGCAAGGTCACGGTGAAGTGTCGCAGCGGCGAATTGGTGCAGGTGCCGGTGATCGGTCACGCCTTCGTCGATCCGCAGAACGTCCGGCAGGAGATGTAACGATGGCCGGTCTTGCCATGCGGACATTTCCCCTGTCGCCGAACGGCTCGGCCGCTGAAGCAGTTCTGCCAAATGGGCAGCTGATAGTGACCGATCTGGCGGCCCGATCGCGCTTCGGCATCAAGGGTCCGGGCAGTTCAGCCTGGCTCGAAGCGCAGGGTCTCTCCTTACCGCCCGTCAATCGCATCGCCATACAGGGCGGCGTCAGGCTGCTAAGACTTGGCAGCGAAGATTTCCTGGCGATTGACGATATAGGGGCCGGTGGCGCCGCCGCAAAGCTTATAGCCGACTGGCAGGTCGAGAAGGACCCGCGCGGCTATTGGTCCTGGCGCGAGGAGGGCTGGAGCTGGATGCGACTTTCCGGCCAGTCGGCAGAAGCGGTGATGGCGAGGCTTTGCGCACTGGACCTCAGGCCTGCCCGTTTTGCCGATGACGAGATCGCGCAGACGCGCGTCGCCCATCTCGAAGCCGTGCTTGTGCGCAGCGTGGGGGGCTTCGACATCTTCTTCGACATCGCCTCGACAGCATTCTTTATCAGAACAGTCGACGCGGCGGCGCAGCTCGCCGACGGCGACACGACGACCCGGGAGAACCATCGATGAACAGCGTACAAGGCGTCATTGCGCCCATCCTGACGCCCTTCGACAAAGACGGCAGCGTCGCCCGCGATCTGTGGGTCAACCATGCGAAATGGGTGCTTGCTCAGGGCGCGCATTACCTTTCGCCGTTTGGGACGACCGGCGAGGCGCTGTCGCTGTCGCCGCGCGAACGCATGCAAGCCCTGGAGTGGCTGGCCGAGGCCGGCATCCCGGCCGATAAGATGATGCCCGGCACAGGCTTGACCGCGCTGCCCGAGACGCTCGAACTGAGCCGGCATGCCCTGGAACTCGGCTGCGCCGGCGTCATGGTGCTGCCTTCGTTCTTCTACACCGCGGCGGGCGATGACGGGCAGGCGCGCTACTATTCGGAACTGGTCGAGAAAGTCGCCAGCCCGAAGCTCAAGCTGATCCTCTATCACATCCCGCAGAATTCCGGGGTGCCGGTATCGCCGGCGCTGACGGCGCGGCTCAACGCGGCATTTCCCGAAACCGTTGTCGCCTACAAGGACAGTGCCGGGAACTGGGACAACACCGCCGCCGTGATCGCGGCGGCGCCCAACGTCTCGGTCTTCCCGAGTTCCGAGGGCCAGCTTACCCAAGGCCTGGTCGCCGGCGCGGCGGGCTGCATTTCCGCTTCCGTCAACCTCAACGCCAGGGCTATCCGCGCCGTCTATGACGGCGCGCGCGCCGGCCGCGACGTCTCAGCCGCCGATGCCGCCATAAAGGAATTTCGAAAGGCGGTTCAGACCGCCGGGCTGATCGGCGGCATGAAAGCGGCACTTGCCGTGCGCTCCGGCGACCAGCGCTGGCTCAATCTGCGCGCGCCGCATGAGAACACCAGCCCGCAGGCAGGCAAGGCTTTGCTCGAGGCGCTGGGTCCTCTTGCCGATCACATTCCAGGTCCGAGGCGGGGCTGAAATGTCCGCGCGGCCAACAATCATCGTCAGCAGCGACGCGCCGGACGGGCCGATTGCGGTGCTGGCGGAAACCCATCCAGATATCAGGGTGCTTGGCTGCGACAGCTACGAGGCGCTTCCCGATCTGATTGCGGACACCGGCGCCGAGGTGGTGTTCACCATCAAATTCGACCGGGGATCGCGCTATCCGCGTGCGGCGCTGGTCGAGAGCCCGACCGTGCGCTGGGTTTCGGTCGGCGGCTCCGGCACGGATCACCTGCGCCCCTGGAATCCGACAAAGGTGACGATAACCAATTCGGCCGGCGTCGCCGCCGACATGATGGCCGAATATGTCTTAGGCGCGATGCTTTCCTTCTCTCTTGGCCTGCGCGGCTTCGCGCGCGAGCAGGCTGCCAGGAGTTGGACGGCCGGCAAGGTCGAGCCGATCCAGGGCAAGACGCTTCTGATCCTTGGGCTCGGCAAGACGGGGCAGGCGGTCGCCGTCCGGGCCAGGGCCTTCGGCATGACGACCCTGGGCGTGCGCGCCAGCCCGAAACCGACCTACCACATCGATGAGGTGCACGGCATGGCCGACCTGCCCAGCCTGTGGGGCCGTGCCGATTTCATCTTGTGCGCGGTGCCGCTGCTCGAAAGCACACGTGGCATGGTGGGCAGCGAAGCCTTCTCGGCGATGAAGCCTTCGGCGGTGCTGATCGACGTTTCCCGCGGCGGCGTCGTCGACGAGGCGGCGCTCCTTGCGGCGCTCGACGGTGGCCGGATCAAGGGCGCGGCGCTCGACGTCTTCGCCCTCGAGCCGCTGCCGCCGGCGCATCCGCTGTGGGGCTACGAGAACGTGATCGTCACGCCGCATTGCTCGTCCGTCTACGACGGCTGGGACGTGAAGTCGGCACGCATGTTTGCCGAGAATCTCGCCCGCTACCGGCGCGGCGAGCCTTTGGCGAATGTGGTGGATCCGGGACGCGGCTATTAAGGAGGACAGGCCGATGACAGCGCATGACAGGCGAAGCGGCGGACGGCGCACCAGAGCGGCCGGGCGCAGTGGCGGCGGCATTGCGCAACTGCCCTGGCAGCGCGTCACAAACCCCTACGCGCCGATGCAGATCCTCGACGAGGAGCAGATGGACAAGCTCCACCGGACCTCGATGCGTATTATGTCCGAACTCGGCATCCGCGTCATGGGCGAGAAGGTGCTGGGTATCTTCGAGGCCGCGGGCGCCATCGTTGATCGGGCCGAGAACACGGTGCGGATCGACGAGAGTATCGTCAGAGAAGCGCTTAGGAACGCGCCATCGTCCTTCTCGCTAAGCTCGCGCAATCCGGACAAGCAGATCCGCATCGGCGGCAATTCGCTGGTGTTCGGGCTGGTCGCCGGGCCGCCCAATGTGCATGACCGCATCAACGGCCGCCGGCAGGGCAATCTGGCTGACTATGAGAACTTCATCCGCCTCGCGCATCATTTCAACGCCATCCATATCATCGGCAACCAGGTGGTGGCGCCTATGGAGCTGCCGGCGAATTCGCGCCATCTCGACACCTATCGCGCCAATCTCACGCTGTCGGATCTGAGCTTCCATTGCTCGGCGATCGGCCGCGGCCGCGCCATGGATAGCATCGCCATGACGGCGATCGCACGCGGCACGACCATCGAGGCACTGCGCAATTCGCCGGGGGTCACGACGATTATTTCCGTCAACTCGCCGCGCCTGTTCGACGAGGCGATGGCCGAAGGCCTGATCGCCATGGCCGAGCACGGCCAGCCGGTGACGATCACGCCCTTCACCCTGATGGGCGCCATGACCCCGGTGACGCTGGCCGCGGCTCTTGCGCAGCAGAATGCCGAGGCCCTGTTCGGCGTGACGCTGACGCAGCTGGTCAATCCCGGCACGCCGGTGATGTATGGCGCCTTCACGTCCAATGTCGACATGCGTTCCGGCGCGCCTGCCTTCGGCACGCCGGAGAACGCCAAGGCCAACATCGTCGCCGGACAGCTGGCGCGGCGCTATAACCTTCCCTACCGCACCTCCAATGCCAATGCCTCCAATGTCGTCGACCTGCAGGCGGCCTATGAGACCGAGATGGCGACCTGGGGCGCGGTGCTCGGCGGCGCGAACCTGATCTATCACGCCGCCGGATGGCTGGAGGGCGGGCTGACAGCCTCCTACGAGAAGCTCGTCCTCGACGTCGAGATCCTGCAGAACATGATGGAGTTCCTGCGGCCGATGCCGTTCGAGGAGGACGACCTCGGCTTCGAGGCGATCAAGGCCGTGCCGACCGGCGGACATTTCTTCGGGTCGGAGCACACCATGGCGCGCTACGAGACCGCCTTCTACCGGCCGATGCTGTCCAATTGGCAAAATTACGGCAGCTGGCAGGAAGCGGGCGGCCACGATGCGCTGGAGCGGGCGACGCAGCTCTGGCAGCAGGCACTCAGCGACTACGAGGAACCGGTTATGGATCCAGCCATCCGCGAGGAGCTGGACGCCTATGTGGCGCGCCGCAAGGAGGAGATCGGCGCCGGCGAGCCCTAAGCGCCTGGAGTTCAACGAAAGAAAGGGGAAGCGCATGACAAGACAGCATTTGCTGGGCACAGTGTTAGCCCTCGCTCTTACCGCATCGGCACACGCCGCGAACGTCAAGGTGATCAATGACGACGCTTGGTTCGCCGAGGGCCCGATCTGGTACCAGGACAAGCTCTTCTACGTCGAATACGGCCGCGGCACTGTGGACGTTTGGGACGGCAAGAAGAACGCGATTTTCTGGAAGATGGATGGCTGCGGCCCTTCGGCCGTGCTGCCGACCGCGACGGGCGAATTCGTCGTCACCTGCTACGACAACAACACGATCGGCCGCATCTCGGCCGACGGCAAGACGCTGCCGGCCTACGACAAGGACACCGACGGCAAGCCGTTCAGCGGCCCCAATGATTTCGCGCCGGACAAGGAGGGCGGCATCTACTTCACCGGCTCCGGCAAGGGCGGTCCGCTGATCGACGCGTCGGCCTACTACATCGGCAAGGACGGCAGCGTGAAGAAGGTGGCTGGCGACCTGCACAATGCCAATGGGCTGGTCATGTCGAACGACGGCAAGATGCTCTACCTGGTCGAAACCGAGGACAACCGCATCATCGAGTTCGATGTCGGGGCCGATCACAGCTTGAGCAACCGTCGCGTCTTCCTTCGGCTCGACGATCTGTTCCCGAACCAGCCGCATATCTGGCCGGACGGCATCAAGATGGACGAGGCTGGCGAGATGTATATCGGCCAGAGCCCGCGCTCCCTCGACGCGCCGGGCAAGATCATAGTGGTGGACAAGGACGCCAGCCTCTTGCGCACGCTTTCGGTGCCGTCGCCGTCCATGCCGAACTTCGCCTTCGGGCCCGATGAAAAGGAGCTTTACGTGATGGCCCTCGACCAGATCGATGCAGCACCTTGGCACGGCAAGGTCTACGAAGTGCCGAATAAGTAGCTGCGATCGTCGTGATCGTCGGATAGGAAGGAGGCTGGCCGCTTTGCAGCCGGCCTTTGCTTTCGCGCGATGACCGCTCAGCCGGCCATCCAGCCGCCGTCCACCATCAGGTTGATCCCGGTGACGTATGTCGCAAGGTCGCTGGCCAGGAAAAGCGCCGCGCCGGCGACATCGTTCGGCTCGCCAAGCCGCGGCCATGGCGTGCGGCGGCGCGAATAGTCGAGCGCATCAGGGTCGTTGGCGATGCCCGGCTTGCCGGTGATGATCTTGCCGGGAGCTATCGCATTGCAGACGATCAGGTCCTCGGCGTGATCGACCGCGATCTGGCGCGTCATCTGCACGATCGCGCCCTTGCTAACCGAATAGGGGAAATCGCCCGGGCAGGCGACCATACCGTGCTGCGAGGCGATATTGATGATGCGCCCGCGTACGCCGTTGACCGGCTCCTGCCTGAGCATCTGCAGCACCGCCTGTTGCGAGCAGTAGAAGAAGCCGGTGACGTTGACGTCGATCACCTTCGCCCATTGCTCCGGCGTGGTCTGGAGCAGATTGGTCGAGGTGTAGACCGCGGCGTTGTTGACCAGGATATCCAGCCGCCCGAACCGGTCCACCGCCTGCCGCATCATGGTTATGACGGCCTGCTGATCGGCGATGTCCGTGGAGATGAAGATCGCCTCACCGCCAGCCGCTTCGATCAGCCGGACCGTTGTTTCGCCGCCTTCGATAGCTTCCTCGCGCGTATCGGCGACCACCACCTTCGCGCCGTCCTGCGCGTAGCGTTGCGCGATGGCGCGGCCGATGCCGGAGCTCGCGCCGGTGACAATGGCAACCTTGCCGTCCAGAAGACCCATCTTGCCTGCCTCAGCTTTCCCACCGCACCACTTGGCCTTGTCCCGGGTTGACCAGCGCGCCGTCACGCGTGATTTCCTCGCCGCGCAGGAACACCTGCCGCAAGGTGGCTGAAACGCTCCAGCCGTCGAACGGCGTGTAGCCGGCCTTTGACTTCTGGTCGGCATCGCGGATGGCAAAGGTTCGCGTCGGGTCGATGATGAGGATGTCGGCATCGTGGCCGACGGCCAGCCTGCCCTTGCGCCGGCCAAGCCCGAACCTTTCGGCCGGATTGGCCGCGCACAGGCGCGCGATGTCGCGCAGCCCAATCAGGCCTTCGTCGACGAGCTTGAGCATGACGGAGAGCAGCGTCTGCAGTCCGGGCATACCGCCCGGGATGTCCGCGAAAGCCGGATAGCTGGCGGCCTTCTCGGCAGGGCTGTGTGGCGCGTGATCGGTGGCGATGATGTCGATCAGCCCGGCCGCTACAGCCTCGCGAAGCCGCTGCACATCTTGCCTCGGCCGGAACGGCGGTGATCCCTTCAGTCGCGCGCCTTGCTTTTCGTAGTCGTCCGCGCAGAAGAACAGGTT
>NZ_RZSR01000200.1:0-7628 GCF_004023265.1 Mesorhizobium sp. M1A.F.Ca.IN.020.06.1.1 | reverse complement strand
CGACGAGGGCCTGGCCCGTGATGAACGCCGACTCCGGCGAGCAGAGAAACCGGACGGCTCCGACGATGTCTTCCGGCATCTGGTCGCGTTTTATGGAACGCGCATTGTTGTTCATCTGCTTCTGCCATTCAATAGGATCCTTACGCCCGAGCACGCCGTCGCTGAGCGTGAAGCCCGGCGCGACGGAATTCGCGCGGATGTTGTCGCCTCCGAGCTCGCGCGCCATCACCTGCGTCATCATCGTAACGGCCGCCTTGCTGGTCACATAGTGCATCAGATTTGGCGGTCCCTTGTAGACGGAAGCCGAGGAGATGTTGACGATGCCGCCTCCTCCCCTTTTGCGCATCAGCGGGACAATCGCCTTGCACCCTATGAAGATGGAGAACACGTTGACGTCCATCACGCGCTTCCACTCGTCATTGCTGAGCTGTTCGAACGGAACGCGTGAAAGGGGTGAAAAAAGGCCCGCATTGTTGACCAGGATGTCCACCCCGCCCGACAGTTCCTCTGCCAAACTGCCCAGTCCGCCTCGCTGGCGACATCGAGCTTGTGCGAGGATACGACATGACCTGCCTCGGCCAGCTCGGCAGCAGCCTTTTCCTGCCCCCTTATGTCGGTGACGGCTACTGTTGCGCCGGCCTCCGCGAGCGACCGTGCGATATGCAAGCCGATCCCCATCGCCGCCCCTGTCACGACAGCGGTCATTCCGTTTAGGTTCTGCATTGTGACTTCCTCATGCGGAATGCATCTTTTCCGACGCGCCTTGATTTTGATTTCGGATCAGGCGGATTCGGAAACGTTGGGTTCCGGCCAGTGCTCGAGGGCTGCCGAGAGTGCCGGTCGCGAGGACGCATAGCTCCTCAGGTCGATATTGCTGATCACACCTTCCCATGCGTCGACTATGCTGCGCACCCCTGCGGCCGGGCCCATCGGGTGCGACATGATCCCGCTACCGCAGACATAGATGAGATCCTTGCTGCCGATCTTGTCATAAGTCGGTTTTGCCTGATGGATCGTCGAGCCTCCCGAGACGACCGGCATCGCGCGGTCGTCTTTTTCGAGTTCTTCGGTCATCGGGGACAGACATGCCTTTGCCGATCCGACGATGCTCTCTTCGCTCTCCCAGAATTTCCGGCCCAGTCCGCTGACGTGGATATGATCGACGCCAGCCAGCCTGTGCACCATCTGGAACGGAGAAAAATCCAGCCCCTGCATGGCTGCACGGGTCATGGTTGCCCAGCCGGCGCGATGGCCGTGTATGGGCAGCACCGAATGCTTTCGCAACGCGATCACGCCCGCCAGGCCGACAGAGTTCAGATTGACCATCACACACGTCCCGCCGGCTTCTGCGACCGCGTCATGCCGGCGGCGCAATTCGTCCGCGTCGCCGGATATGTTGAAGGCGTACATGACCTTTTTGCCGGTCTTGTCCGCGTGCCGGTTGATCACATCCATCACCCGCGTCACCCTTTGTTCGATAGGGCAATAGGGAGGGTTGCTCATGAGTTCGTCGTCCTTGACGAAGTCCACACCGGACTCGGCAAGGCCCCGCACCACTTCCGCCGTCTGCTCGGGAACCAGGCCGATGTTCGGCTTGATGACGCTGCCGATCAGCGGCCGGCCGGCCGTGCCGGTCAGCCTGCGCGTGCCTTCGATGCCGAAAGCTGGACGCAGCGTCTCCGACACGAATGACGACGGCAGATCGATCCGCTCAAGTCGGATGCCACTCAGCCGGCGCATTCCCGTTTGGTTGCCCAGGATCGTGGTCCACAGCATAGGAAGCGAATTCCCGATGTTGTGGGTCGGCCACGACACAACGATCCGCGCCTGCCGGTAAACAGGATAGGGTTTTTCGATCGAGCCGAGCGACGGCTCGTTCCGTTCGCCCAGAATCTCGATCGATTCGACATGCGCCCTGTATTGCTGGAAGAGTTCCTCGGTCTCGAGGGGGACACGCCGGCTTGTCGACGTCGACTGTTCTCCCGCCAGTTCATCGGCAACCGAGGCGACGTCCGCACCGGTCTCTATAAGATAGGTCGCGCTAAAGCGATCACTCATGCCGACCTCTCCTCCCCCAGCCATGTCCATTCCGCGCCGACAAGCGCCTTGGTCAGAATGTCGGGGGCGCCGACCTGACCGCCTTTCAGCAACACCTCGAGTCCGTCGAAGACGGGGTTTCGCGAAGACAGCTTCGATATGTTGCCGCCAGATTTGCGAGAGGCCACGACGCGTAACGCCGTCGCCTGCATAAGTCTCATTGCCAGGCTGGACGTGTCGCCGCCCGCAAACACGATCCGCCTGAGCCCGTGCTGTTCCACCGCGCGGGCGCCGACCGCTCCGAACACCGCGCCGATGCGAGCCGCGAAGATATCCCTGGACTGGCCGGACGCATCTGCAGCGACGGCGGCTTTGAGCAGGACCGGGTCATCCGGCCCGAGGGCAGTGTAGACCACCACGCTGCGGCCGGTTTCGAGCCCACGACCCACGGCTGTCTGGACGCGTTCGATCGCGGCCTCGACACCGCCGCTTTCGAGCAAAGCCGCAGGGTCGAGAAGGACCCCTTCCCATCCGCGCGAAAGCGCGTCGTGTATTTGCGCGCCGTTGAGAGCAGACCCGCTTCCAGACAGAACGAGCATTCTGTCGACATCCAACAAAGTCCTTTCCGCGTGAACCGTCTCACGAGGCTTCTCCGCGACGATCAAACCAAGAGAATGTGCGAAATCCTGCGCCGCTATCGCGAACACGATCTCTCGTTGCGATAGGTGCCAGACAAAACGGGCGGCGCTATCGACATCGCCCTGTTCCAGACCGTCGAAAACGACTGCATCGTCCTTGGCGGACGCGCAGAGTGCGTATGCGCTTTGGATTGCCGCTTCGCCGTCCCGTATGCAGTCGATGGGCAACGAGCCGACCTGTAATGGCCCTTGCGCCTTGAGATGCAACCGCAGATCCGCTTCCTGCATTGGCGTCGCAGGGTGAACCGACATTACAGGGTGGCGATCCAGTCGATAGACTTTACCCTTGTGGCGCGCGAAGTGGTTGGCAAACAGGGTGTAGCGCCCAAACGCAGGACAGGCCGCAACGATCGGGATCGAGGTCGAGATACCCAGGGTCTTTTTTGCACAGGATATGACGGTGGCCAGGTTTCCCGTGGTCGGCGAGGAATCGAAGGTGGAGCAGATCTTGTACTGAGCCACGCGCACGCCGAGAGAGCGAAAAAGGCTCAGCACCGGCTCGATTTCAGCGGTCATGGCGTCTGGACGCAACGAGCGGCCGACGCCCGCCACACCTACGACGTCGACGTCCGCGGCATACCGCTCCAGATCGTCGCCGGAGGGCACATTAAGGAACATCACCGCCCTCAATCCCGCCGCCTGATAGTTGGCAAGATTGGCAGTGCCTCCGGTGAAATCGTCGCCGTAGAACCCGATGCACGGAGCCACGGCTGATGTGTCAGCCTTTACCATTTCCGTCGATGCCAAACATATGCGCCGCCAGTAATCGGCATGCGACGAATGTTATATCCGTCGCCGGAAGCCAAGCGACTTATTTGCGGACATCTGTGAGGCGAAAGCACTTCAACCCCGGATTCGCTTTTCCGGCCGCGCCAACGGAAAGTGTTGTGCGATAATCTCACAGCGGCTAAACGTGAGGGCGGGAGGAAGACATGCGATTGCCATCACTGACCGCGCTTAGAAGTTTCGAGGCAGCTGCCCGTCTGCAGAGCATGACGAAGGCCGCCGATGAGCTTTGTGTGACGCATGGTGCCGTCAGCCGACAGGTGCAGGTCCTGGAGTCGGATCTCGGCATCAAACTGCTCAACCGCCTGCCGCGCTCGCTGGAAACGACGGAGGAAGGGGAACAGCTTGCACGCAAGCTTTCCCAGGCTTTCGCGATGATGGGGGATGCCGTATCTTCCCTGAAGCCGGGGCCGGTCGTCCTGTCGTGTTCGGCCAGCCTCACCATGCGCTGGTTGATCCCGCGGCTGCCATCGTTCAAGGCAGCACACCCGGACGTGACGTTGCAACTGTCCGCAAGTCACGGTCCGATCGATTTTCCAAGGGAGAACGTCGACATTGCGATCAGGAACGATGTGGTCAAATCGCCGTCGAACGTTCGTACGGAGCGGCTCGGGAGGGAATACTTCGGTCCCGTCTGCGCCCCGGAATTCGCGCGGCAGCACCGGATAAACCATCCTTCCGATCTGGAGAGAACGAACATACTGGCAACTATGACGCGGCCGGCTGCGTGGCCGGAATGGTGCAATGCCGTCGGCTATGCGGGAATAAGCACGCTCCCGAAGGATGTGTATGAACATTTCTACGTGATGATCCAGGCGTCATTATGCGGTCTGGGAGTAGCGATCGCGCCCAGGATTCTTGTGGAAGACGATATTCGCAGAGGGGTACTGGTGGCTCCTTTCGGGTTCGTGCCCGGCAACCGGAATCTCGAACTCTGGACGAAGGAAGATGCGCGTCGCAAGTCCGGTGTGAAAGCGCTGCGCAATTGGCTCAAGTCTCAAGTGTTCGAGATATACGACGACCTTCCCGACCAAGGCTTGGCATCCACGACCACGGGGCATGCGATCGGGGTTGTGAGCTCAATTCACATTCCCGGTGTCTAAACTCCATTGCATTCGTCAGTTGCGGCGGCGAAATGGGAGCAGCCGCGTCAAAGCGAGCGTGGATGCAGTGCGCCGCCATATTTTTCGGGCGCGTGGTGAATTTTGGGATTGTCTGTCATGCGTCGTCTGGAAGGCAAGGTAGCTCTCGTAATGGGAGCGGGATCCTCGGGTCCCGGTTGGGGAAACGGCAAGGCGACAGCAATGACCTATGCCCGCAATGGCGCGAGGGTGGTTGCCGTCGACCTGCATCGGGAAAGCGTCGACGAGACGGTTGCGCTGATCCGTGAGGAGGGCTTCGAGGCGGATGCGCTATGCGGCGATGCGACCAGGGAAGATGACGTCAAGTCGATCGTGTCCGAGGTGATGCGGCGGCATGGCCGCATCGACGTGCTGCAGAACAATGTCGGCATCACCGTTATGGGTTCCATCGAGGAAACGACCGTCGAGGCCTGGGATCACGTATTCAATCTGAACGTGAAGACTGTCTTCCTTGCCTGCAAGCATGTACTGCCTCTGATGGTCGCCCAGAAGGCCGGAACCATCGTCAACATCTCGTCACTGGCATCGCTGCAGGTCAACAAGTACCCATATTTTTCCTACTACGGTTCCAAGTCGGCAGTGAATCATCTGACCAAGGCGCTCGCGGTGCACTACGCGCCGCATGGAATCAGGGTGAATGCCGTGTTGCCCGGCGTCATGCACACGCCGCTGATCTACACACAGATCGCAAGTGAGTTCTCGTCGGTGGACGAGATGCTCAAGGCCCGTAACGCCGCGAGCCCGATGGGCCGCATGGGCGACGCCTGGGATATAGCTAATGCGTCGCTCTTCCTGGCTTCCGACGAAGCCAACTATGTGACCGGCGTGATTCTCCCGGTCGATGGCGGCAAAAGTTGCTGGGGGCGCTGAGTTCTCTTCGCCGGCCCAGCGCATCCCGTGGTCGCGAGAGGTTCGCATGACGGCATTTCAGATCGGAACGATACGCATTGACCAGATCGTCGAGATGGAGAACGTCACTGTTCCGGCGAAATGGCTGCTCGCCAACATTTCGGACTTCTATCCGGAAATCGAGACGTTCGAAATCAATATCCAGTCCTTCTTGATACGCACCGGTAAGAACACGATTCTCGTGGATAGCGGGTGCGGCGATGGGCGCAGCAGGCCAGGCCAGCCACAATTCGAAGGCCTGACCACGGGTTTTCTGCAGAAGCTTGCGCTCGCCGGCCCACAAGTCGACGATATCGATCTGGTGATCCTCACTCACCTCCATTTCGATCATGTCGGCTGGAATACGAACTGGGTGGATGGCGCATGGCGCCCGACGTTCCCCAGAGCTCGTTACCTGTTCTCGCGTAACGAGTACGAATTTTGGGGTTCCGCCCAGTGGACGGGCATCGGCTCGGAGGCGACGCGCCAGTCTTTTCGCGACAGCGTTCAGCCGGTTGTCGATGCAGGACAGGCGGACTTTCTGGAAGCGCTCGAAGACATCCGTCGCTTCGACCCGGAGATCGCCCTGCTGCCACTGCCCGGTCACACGCCGTACCAGTTCGGGATCGCTGTCGAAAGCATGTCAGAGCGAGCAGTCATCGTGGCTGACGCGCTCCATTCTCCGCTGCAGATCTCAGAACCGAGGCTCTACAATGGCGGGGATATGGACCGTGAGCTTGCCCTTCGGACCCGGCAGACACTGATACGCGACCATGCCGACACCGGGACGCTGCTGTTTGGCAGCCACGTCGGCGGCTCTAGTGCCGGGTGCATAGTGTCCGGGGACGGCGGCCCCCGCTTTGTCGAGTGGACGGACGCATAATTGCGCTCGACTCAGGCCCTGGGCACGTCCTCAGTGGCCCACGTGAGGCTCTCCGCTTGCCAGACTTGAGCTGTCTAACGAGACGTTAGCCGAACTCAACCGACTGAATTCGGAGAACCCGATGCGGCCCAGTGATCCTGATCGAGGCCTGGTCCGAGATCGGAGTCCTGCAGCACGCCGCCTGGCTCCACTGCTCGTCGCTGCGCTGCCGCGACAGGAGCGCCTTGCTACGGGCCATCTCATCTCATTGCATCTCGCCGCCAAAGACATTCCGCGGGAACGCCGGCAAGCACGGCCCCCGTAGTGACCGATTGTTGGCCTTGGTCGACGTCGTCCAAGAAGCTCGGGCCGGATTGAAGGAGCATGATCGACTTGTACTGGCGAAGAACCAGATGGAGTGGCGGCTGCGTGAGCGACGCGCCAGCTCGAAACTTTCGGACCTGTCGAGTTCGCGCTGGCGTGTCCGATCGTCTCGACCAGCCTGATCCAGGACCGGCTAAAAGTCTCGAAGCAGGGTGCGCTCAACCTCGTCGGTGAGCTTGGCCTGCGCGAGATGATGGGAAGGGGAAGGTTTCAGGCGTGGGGATCGTCTCATGAGCAAGACTGTCGGCAAGCGCCGCTATCTCGAGCACGGCCCGATCGCTCTCGTGTCGTCGAGGTGGCAGGCGAAAACCAACATCATAACGCTCGGCTGGCACACGGTCCTGGATTTCTCGCCCTCGCTGGTCGGCCTGATGATCTCGGACGGCAATCAAAGCACCTGATCAAGAACAGCCGCGAATGCGTGATCAATCTGCCGACCACTGCCCTGACCGACACTATGGTCGCGCGCGCGAAATGCATACCTGTCCTTCCCTCTCATCTGGGACAATCGCTTCAGCATCTGCCGCAGCTCGGTCATGTCAACCATGCGGTTCCGTCAGCTCTCACGTCCCATTGGCGCTGCCTATATGAGACCGGAAGAGCGCTGCTTAACCCTGGAATCATTGGTCGCGATTCTTGGCCCCGGCTGTGGGCGTCTTGATGATTTCTCCCATGGTGAGTTTCGGTTCAGAAATGGTGGACAATTGGTCGAGCGCTTCATTGGGTTCGCGCAAGCGTTTTCGAAGCATCCGCGTTCGCCAGCCGGCCAACGGCTCCCTGTGCGTTTTCCGGTCAATCCGATAAGAGCGGCTCCGCGCGATGGCGAAAGAC
>NZ_RZSR01000199.1:0-7666 GCF_004023265.1 Mesorhizobium sp. M1A.F.Ca.IN.020.06.1.1 | reverse complement strand
GCAACAGGGCGCCCTGCCGCCGAAGCCTGGTCAGCGTGTTATCCAGCGCCAGCAGCCTGACACCTCGCCGGAGACCTCGTCCAGAACCGGCAAGCTCTCAACCGAACACGCTTTGCCTGGAGCCGATGGCAAGAGGCTGCCGCTGGTCAACGGCAAGTCGGCGCCCGACGGCCAGAACTTGCGCGGCAACAAATTGAAGAGGCAACCCGGCAGGCAAGGCATCTCGGGCGGCAACCAAGAGGCGACCGGAAATGCCGGTCCTGACCGGACCGGGAAGCAGGACACAGATCGGAAGAGGGGTAAAAAGCTCCGCAACCTGCCCGCCGTCAACGGCATGCCGGCCGACAACGGGCAGAGCGCGCGGGAGAAGTTCAGGCAGAACAATACCAAGGCATTATCCGAACGGAGCGGTGGCAAGCCGAGGAAGCTGACGCGCAAGGATTTGTCCGCAGGCCAGTCCGTGGTCGAACCGAACGAACAAGGTTCGGCCGCCGCGAACGACAAGGGCAGGAAGGTCCGTAAACTGCCTACCGTCAACCGGATGCCGGCCGAGAACCGGCCGAGCGTGCGCGAGCGGCTCAGAAAGAACACTCCCGACGTGTTCTCCGATGACAACCAGGGCTCGGCCAAGAGCAAGAAGTTCCGTAGACTGCCGAGCGTTAGTGGTGGGCCAACTGACAATGGACCGGCCGTGCAGAAGCGGCTCAGGAGGAACAATCCGACCGTGTTCTCCGACGAGAATCAGGGCTCGGCCAGCGGGAACGACAGGCGCAGGACGTTGCGCCGG
Source organism: Mesorhizobium sp. M1A.F.Ca.IN.020.06.1.1 (assembly GCF_004023265.1). Lineage (NCBI taxonomy): Bacteria > Pseudomonadati > Pseudomonadota > Alphaproteobacteria > Hyphomicrobiales > Phyllobacteriaceae > Mesorhizobium > Mesorhizobium sp. M1A.F.Ca.IN.020.06.1.1. Next base: position 6,879 of record NZ_RZSR01000199.1, on the reverse strand, counting down.
CTGCAGAACGAAGAAGGTTCTGCCGGCCGGGAGGTCACCGTCCAGCGCAACTTCAAGGTCAACAGGCCGAACGACAATGCGCAGCGCCAGTTCAGGCAGGAAAGGCCTAACGAGCAGGTGCTGCGGCGGCAGAGATCGGAGCCTCGCTCGGAATTGCGTTCGCAGCCGAGGCCGCAGATGCAAGAGCGGAGTGTCCCCCGGAAGAAGCCGCAGCGCAAGAAGAAGCTCTCTTGCGGACAGCAGGGCGAGCCGGCCTGCAACCAGTAGGCCGGCGCGTACCTCTGCGAGCCGATTTTTCGGCCATGAACGTGGAAGGCAGAGGCGCCGGTCCGCGCGTATCAATCGTCAGAAACGGAATGCCTCGGCTGTCGAGGCCGCTCGGTTGAGCCTGGCGGCATCCGTCAGGTTTTCGGCGTGCCGCCGCGCTGATTGATCGATACCCAAATATTCGGGTTCTGCTGCGACTGGCGCTTCAGGAAATAATAGCCGGTCGCGTTCCAGGGCCGGACTTCGTCGACCAGATTGTCGAGCACGAGATCGCCCTTGTCGGTCTTCACGGTCAGGATGGTGTGGCCTTCGTTGTTCAGGTCGCGCACCACCGTCATCAGCAGCGCCTGGCGGGGAAATCCCGCTTCCATGAGAAGCTTGCGCTTGTAGAGCGCGTAGATCTTGCAGTCGCCCTTGCCGTCCACCGGATAGTCCCAGTGGTCCATCATCGTGCCCCAGTGATCATAGTTGCTGACGGGCTTGATGGCGCGGTTCGCCTTCTGGTTTATGCGCTTGAGGGTTCGCATGTTCTGTGCGGTCAGCTTGACGTTCGCCGGCTGCAGGGCAGGCACTTTGCACTCTTTCGGCCGGCGGTGGCAGAAATCGATCCAGCCATAAGGGACGCTGGTACGTCCTCCAACGGTGGCGGAGCGCAGGTCGACCGGACTCGATGGCCGCTTGAACAATGTCGACTGCGCCGCCGCCGTGTCGACGCAAAGCGACGTCACACCGATCAACGAGCAAAGGCCAAGGAGGAATGAAGAGGTCAGGACGCCAGGGGAACGCAGCACTGCCAACACCACCGCAACGAGAAGACTGCTGATAGTTAAGTCGGAAGCGTCGGCCAAAGCAATTGAACAATTAATAATCTGCTAACACGATTGTGTTCGCGCTCCGGCGGGTAGCTAGGTGTGAGCTTTCCGGCCGGATCGAGGTGACCGTTCAGGATGGTCGTTCGTCAGGTATCTGACGACAAGGTTGGGATCAATTGCGAGCATGGCGCCGCCGCGCTTCGGCAAGGACACTCGCGTTCATCTCTTCAAGCGTCTTCGGCTTGCCGCGGTGCGGCAGCAGGCCAACCACGTCTTCCGGTCGCGTCGGGGTGAAGGCCGGCACTTGCTTCAGAAGAACACCGTCTGGTGTGTCTTCGACCTGCAGACGTGTGCCCGCACCCCAGTCCCTCCGTTTCCGGATCGCGCTGGGGAGGATCACTTGTCCCTTGGTCGAGACGGTGGTTATGAGTTTTTCGGCACCAGCCATCGCAAGCTTACCCCGTGTAAGACACAGGTAAGATACTCAAGCGGCGGAGTGCTATTCAAACCTGCCGGATTGAGCGTGCTCAAACCCTGGTGCCGCCCACCGTCATCTGGTTCATCCTCAGATGCGGCTGGCCGACCCCGACCGGCACGCCCTGTCCGGCCTTGCCGCACATGCCGATGCCGTTGTCGAGTTTCATGTCATTGCCGACCATGGTGACGCGGTGCATGGCGTCGGGCCCGTTGCCGATCAGCATTGCGCCCTTGATCGGCTGCGTCACCTTGCCGTCCTCGATCATGTAGGCCTCGGTGCAGCCGAACACGAACTTGCCTGAGGTGATGTCGACCTGGCCGCCGCCGAAAGAGACGGCATAGATGCCGTTCTTGACCGAGGCGATGATCTCTTCCGGCGCGGTATCGCCCGAGGTCATGTAGGTGTTGGTCATGCGCGGCATCGGCTGGTGGGCATAGCCTTCGCGCCGGCCGTTGCCGGTCGCCTTCATGCCCATCAGCCGCGCATTCTGGCGGTCCTGCATGTAGCCGACCAGCTTGCCGTCCTCGATCAGCACATTGCGCGCCGAAGGCGTGCCTTCGTCGTCCACGGTAAGCGAGCCGCGCCGCTCGGCGATGGTGCCGTCATCGACGACGGTGACGCCCTTTGCCGCTACTTGGCTGCCCATCAGGCCGGCGAAGGCGGATGTTTTCTTGCGGTTGAAGTCGCCCTCGAGGCCATGGCCGACAGCCTCGTGCAGCATCACGCCCGGCCAGCCGCTGGAAAGCACGATGTCGAATGTGCCTGCCGGCGCCGGAACGGCCTCCAGATTGACCAGCGCCTGTCGCAGCGCCTCGCGCGCGGAGTGCTTCCAACTCTCCTCGGTGAGGAACTCGCCAAAGCTCTTGCGGCCGCCCATTCCGTAGGAGCCGCTCTCCTGGCGGTCGCCATCGCCGACCACCACCGAGACGTTCATCCTGACCAGCGGGCGGATATCGCGCACCACCTGGCCGTCGCCGCGCACGATCTCGACATGCTGCCACGAGGCGGCGAGCGAAGCCGTCACCTGGCGCACGCGCGGATCGGCGGCGCGCAGCCAGGCGTCGATCTCCTGCAACAGCTTCGCCTTGGCCTCGAAACTGGGCGAGGTGATGGGATTCTCGTCGCCGTAAAGGTGGCGATTGGTGCGCGCGGGCGCTGCGGCAAGCGTTCCGGAATAGCCGCCCTTCACCGCGGAGACGGCATCGGCGGCGCGCAGCAGCGAGGCTTCCGACAGGTCGCTCGAATGGGCATAGCCGCTCGCCTCGCCGGCGACGGCGCGCAGCCCGAAACCCTGGTCGGTGTTGAAATTCGCCGTCTTCAGCCGGCCGTTGTCGAACATCAGCGCTTCGTTCTCGCTGTATTCGAGGAACAACTCGCCGTCGTCGGCGCCCTTGATGGTATCGGCGACGATCTCTTTGACGCGGTCGTCGGAAATGTCGAATTGGCCGATCAGGCTGTTCATGGCAGGGCTGTCCGCTGGCGGTTTCGCATTCCCCCGATGTAGGGGCGAAGTGAGGTCAAGACAATCGCCGGCCTTCACACGCGATCGTCATCGCCCCGAGCCGACTGGCGGCCGCGTTGCCGCCGCTGGACTTAGGGCAGAGCCGAGAAGCCTTCGGCGAATCCCTTCAGATCGACCGGAATGCCGATGCCTTCCTCCGGCGTCTGGAACACGATGAAGGTGGCCGACGTGCCGTTCTTCAGCGTGTCGAGCAGTGGCTTCTCGAGGATCACTTCCGCGTAGCAGCCGTCCTGGAAGCAGCGCACGAAATAGGCGCGGCCGATGTCCTTGCCGTCGACATTGAGGCCGAGCCCGTTGGGCAGGAGCACGCCGAGCGGTGCCAGCACCCGCAGGATCTCCGCCTTGTTGTCGGCGGTGCGCAGCACCACGACGGAAAGCCCCATCTCCGGACGGTCCTCGGCGACGACGTTCTGCATCATCACGCATTGTTCGGAGGTCGCGCCGGCCGGCGTGTCGCAGATGATCGACCACGCGCCATGCGTCGACTTGACCGTGCCGCTGGGCGGCGCCGCGGTCTGCGGTGGCGCGGCGTTCGCCACACTGGCGCTAAGCGAGGCGGCAAGGAAGATAACCTTCGCCAAGGGTCTCGAAAGCCAGGAAGTCATAACGGCTCCATTGCGAATCACGGCACTTTAAGCTGCGCCAAGGCCAAGTAAAAGGACGAGACCGTCGCCAGCCCGCCCAGATACCGGCAATTACGCGCTTTTCCAGAGCAAATTCGCCCGAATTGCGACCGCCCGGCGCGGGGGCGGCGATGGTCGGGGATGCCCTTCGGGCTGCGCGCAAAAATGCCGCACGGTTTCGCCCGCTCCTTCCTTGCGGAGGGAAATAGAGTATGGTTTGAACCACCTTAGGGACAGACCGGGATTCCCCATCCCGGCGTCGTTCGTTATTGGTGCGATCCGATTGCAGGAAGTGGGAGACGAGAGGGCGATGAGAAAATTCATGGCAAGCGCCAGACTTCTGGCAGGTGCTGCGGCCGCGGGCACGCTCCTCTCCAGCGCATCCGCCTATGCGGATCAGCCGCGGCCATGGGAAACCGCCTTCCAGGCGCCTGCGACCGACATGATGCGGCAGATCGAATGGTTCGGAAACTACACCTTCGTATTCATCGTGGTCATCACCCTGCTGGTGCTGGTCCTGCTCGCCTATGTCATCCTGCGGTTCCGCGCGAGCGCCAACCCGGTTCCTTCCCGGACCAGCCACAACACGCTGATCGAGGTGATCTGGACCGTCGGCCCGGTCATCGTGCTGCTGCTCATCGCCATCCCCTCGTTCCAACTGCTCACCGCGCAGTATACCCCGCCGGAAGAAGCCAAGCTGACCGTCAAGGCGACCGGCAACCAATGGAATTGGGACTACGAATACCAGGTCGACAAGAGCTTCTCCTTCAACTCGGCGATCCTTCAGGACGGTGACCGCGCCAAGGCCGGCAAGGAAGACCGCAACCTCTATCCGCGCCTGCTCGCCGTCGACAATGAGCTGGTGGTGCCGGTCAACACCATGACCCGTGTGCTGATCACCGCCACCGACGTCATCCACTCCTTCGCGGTGCCGTCCTTCGGCATCAAGATGGATGCCGTGCCCGGCCGCACGAACGAGACCTGGTTCAAGGCGGAGAAGGAAGGCCTCTATTACGGCCAGTGCTCGCAGCTCTGCGGCAAGGATCACGCCTTTATGCCGATCGCGGTTCGCGTCGTCTCCGACGCGCAGTTCAAGACCTGGCTGGAGACGGCCAAGACCGACGTGCCCGCCGCCAACAAGGCGCTGATGGCCGAGATCGATGGTACCAACAAGGTAGCGGCCGCCGGCAACTGACGCCGCGGGTTAGCAAGAATTAGGGAACGGAGCGGAATATGGCAGAGGCTGCAGCTCACGACCACCACGACCACAGGCCGCATGGCTGGGTCCGCTGGGTCTACTCGACCAACCACAAGGACATCGGCACGCTCTACCTGATCTTCGCGATCATGGCCGGGATTATCGGCGGCGCGCTTTCGGTCGCCATCCGCATGGAGCTGCAGGAGCCCGGCATCCAGATCTTCAGCGGTCTGGCGCAGATGGTCTACGGCATGCAGGGTGATGCCGCCATCGACGGCGGCAAGAGCATGTACAATGCCTTCGGCGCCGCGCACGGCTTGATCATGATCTTCTTCATGGTGATGCCGGCGCTCATCGGCGGCTTCGCCAACTGGATGGTGCCGATCATGATCGGCGCGCCGGACATGGCCTTCCCGCGCATGAACAACATCTCTTTCTGGCTGCTGCCGCCGGCCTTCCTCCTGCTGCTCGGCTCGATGTTCGTACCGAGCGCGCCCGGCGCCTTCGGCGTCGGCGGCGGCTGGACGATCTATCCGCCGCTCTCGACATCCGGCCAGCCTGGCCCCGCGATGGACCTTGCGATTCTGTCGCTCCACATCGCCGGCGCCTCGTCGATTCTCGGTGCGATCAATTTCATCACCACCATCTTCAACATGCGCGCGCCTGGCATGACCATGCACAAGATGCCGCTGTTCGCCTGGGCGGTGCTGATCACGGCCTTCCTGCTGCTCTTGTCGCTGCCGGTTCTGGCGGGCGCCATCACCATGCTGCTCACCGATCGCAACTTCGGCACCGCCTTCTTCGTGCCGGACCAGGGCGGCGACCCGCTGCTCTTTCAGCACCTGTTCTGGTTCTTTGGCCATCCCGAGGTGTACATCCTGATCCTGCCGGGCTTCGGCATCGTTAGCCACATCGTCTCGACCTTCTCGAAGAAGCCGGTCTTCGGCTATCTCGGCATGGCCTACGCCATGGTCGCGATCGGCGCGGTCGGCTTCATCGTCTGGGCGCACCACATGTACACGACCGGCCTGTCGCTCGATACGCAGCGCTATTTCGTGTTCGCCACCATGGTCATCGCGGTTCCGACGGGCGTGAAGATCTTCTCCTGGATCGCCACGATGTGGGGCGGCTCGATCTCCTTCAAGCCGCCGATGCTGTGGGCGCTGGGCTTCATCTTCCTGTTCACGATCGGTGGCGTCACCGGCGTTCAGCTGGCAAATGCCGGCCTCGACCGCTCGCTGCACGACACCTATTTCGTGATCGCCCACTTCCACTACGTGCTGTCGCTGGGCGCCGTGTTCGCCATCTTCGCCGGCTGGTACTACTGGTTCCCGAAGATGACCGGCTACATGTACTCGCCGGTGATCGCCAACACCCACTTCTGGGTCACCTTCGTCGGCGTCAACCTGATCTTCTTCCCGCAGCACTTCCTCGGCCTTGCCGGGATGCCGCGCCGCACTGTCGACTATCCGGATGCGTTTGCCGGCTGGAACATGATCTCGTCCTACGGCTCCTACATCGCCGCCGTCGGCGTTGCGATCTTCCTCTATGGCGTGTTCGAGGCCTTCCAGAAGAAGCGCGTCGCGGGCGCCAATCCGTGGGGCGAGGGTGCCACCACGCTCGAATGGCAGCTGCCGTCGCCGCCGCCGTTCCACCAGTGGGAACAGCTGCCGAAGATCAAGTAAGGCCGCAGATACAGGACCGCCGGCTCGCCCGGCGGTCTTGGCCAACGGAATGATGGACTTTAAGTACGCATGGCCCTTGCCGACCACAAATTGATGGAGGAAGTTGGCTTTCGCATGTCGGAAGCCACCGCGGGCGATTTCTTCGCCCTCCTCAAGCCGCGCGTGATGTCGCTGGTCGTCTTCACGGCCTTTGTCGGCATGGTCGCGGCGCCGGTCGCCATCAATCCGCTGCTGGCGGTGATCGCGATCCTGGCGATTGCCATCGGCGCCGGCGCCTCGGGCGCGCTCAACATG
>NZ_RZSR01000198.1:0-7667 GCF_004023265.1 Mesorhizobium sp. M1A.F.Ca.IN.020.06.1.1 | reverse complement strand
CGAATTCGGTGCGGCCGGCGCCCATCAGCCCGGCAATGCCGACCACCTCGCCCTTGCGCACATTGAGGTTGACGTTCTTGATCACCTGCCGCTCGGCGTGGATCGGATGGTACACCGACCAGTTCTTCACTTCGAAAATAACCTCGCCGATCTGGGGCTCGCGCGGCGGGTAGCGGTCGTCGAGCGAGCGGCCGACCATCGAAGTGATGATCCGGTCCTCGCTGATGTCCTTCCTGGGCAGGGTCTCGATGGTGCGCCCGTCGCGGATCACCGTCACCTTGTCGGCGACGCGGTTCACCTCGTTGAGCTTGTGCGAGATCAGGATCGAGGTCATGCCCTGGCGCTTGAACTCGAGCAGAAGATCGAGCAGCGCCTGGCTGTCCTTTTCGCTGAGCGAGGCGGTCGGCTCGTCAAGGATCAGCAGCTTCACTTCCTTGCTGAGCGCCTTGGCGATCTCGACCAGTTGCTGCTTGCCGACGCCGATATTGGTGATCAGCGTCTTGGGATCTTCCTTCAAGCCGACTTTGTCGAGCAGGGCCTTGGTGCGCTTCTCGTTGGCGTTCCAGTCGATGACGCCGTAGCTGGCGTGCTCGTTGCCCAGGAAGATGTTTTCCGCGATCGACAGCATCGGCACCAGGGCAAGTTCCTGGTGGATGATGACGATGCCGATATGCTCGCTGTCATGGATACCCTTGAAGTGGCATTCCTGGCCGCGAAAGACGATCTCGCCTTCATAGGTACCGGTCGGGTAGACGCCCGACAGCACCTTCATCAGCGTCGATTTGCCGGCGCCGTTCTCGCCGACGATGGCGTGGATTTCTCCTTCCTCGACGCTGAGGTTGACGTTCGACAGCGCCTTCACGCCGGGGAACGTCTTGGTGATGTCGCGCATCTCCAAAATCGTCGAGCTCATCAGGAATTCCGCTCCCTGGCGCATGCCTGCCGTTTCCGGAAGGCGTTATGCGCGAAATCAACATACTGCAGTCTGGCTCGCGCCGCGATGGCGCATGGCGCTGCAGAAGCCGGCAAAAACAATACCGGGGTCGCTTCTGAACGAAAAGGGGCCCTGCGTCGCGCAGGACCCCTCCCTTAAAGGCTGGATTACTTCAGCTCTTCGGCCTTGATGTAGCCGGAGTCGACGACCAGCGCCTTGTAGTTCGACTTGTCGACCTCGTGCGGCGTCAAGAGGATCGAGGGAACGACCTTGACGTCGTTGTTGTAGGTCTTGGTGTCGAGGCCGTCGGGCTTGCCGCCGGAGAGCACCTTGTCGACCAGCTGCACGGTGGCCTTGGCCAGCTCGCGGGTGTCCTTGAACACGGTCGAATACTGCTCGCCCGAAATGATCAGCTTGACCGAGGCGGTCTCGGCGTCCTGACCGGTCACGATCGGCCAGGGCTGAGCATCCGTGCCGTAGCCGACAGCGCGCAGCGAGGCGGTGATGCCGCGCGACAGGCCGTCATAGGGCGACAGAACGCCATCGACGCGGCTGCCGTCCGAGTAGTTGGCCGAGAGCAGGTTGTCCATGCGGGCCTGGGCGGTGGCGGCGAGCCAGCGCAGCGTGCCGACCTTGTCCATGCCCATCTGGCCGGACTTGATCTTGATCGAGCCGTCGTCGATCAGCGGCTGCAGGACCGACATCGCGCCGTTGTAGAAGAAGAAGGCGTTGTTGTCGTCGGGCGAGCCGCCGAACAGCTCGACGTTCCACGGCTTGGTGTTCGGGAAGCGCTCCTTGAGGCCCTTGACCAGGGAATTCGCCTGGATCACGCCGACGCCGAAATTGTCGAAGGTGGTGTAGTAGTCAACATTCGGGGTCTTCTTGATCAGCCGGTCATAGGCGATGGTGACGACGCCTGCGTCATTGGCCTTCTGCAGCGCATCGGCCATGGTGGTGCCGTCGATCGAAGCGATGATCAGCGCTTTCGGGCCTTTCGTGATCTCGTTTTCCAGCTGGCTGAGCTGGTTCGGGATGTCGTCCTGCGCGTATTGCAGGTCGACCGTGTAGCCCAGCGCTTCGAGCTGGGACTTGACGGCGTCGCCGTCGTTGATCCAGCGCTGCGAGGTCTTGGTCGGCATCAGCACGCCGACGAGACCCTTGTCGGCCGCGTGCGCCGAATAGGTCGTGGCGGCAATGCCAAGGGCCGCGACGGCGGCCAGCGTCTTGATGATCTTCACATTTACTCTCCCTGGTTGATGGACGCGACACCTCGGGGCTTCGCGGGCCGCGCAGTCGAACAGGAGCGCAGTCGCGCCTCTGTCGGCTTTATCGATCTCCGGTATCCTCCCAATCGGCCCCGCGACGCAGTTTCAATCGATACGATTTTGCTCGTTGCCGATCGCTGCGTCTCGGAACGCGCGAAGGGTGTGTCCCTTTGACATAACTGTCAAATGCGATCTTTGCTGGTTGATATACCGAAACTGGTATGATTTAGCGTAGAGCAGAGAACTGCCGGAGAGGCTGGGAAATCATGGCGGCGCTGCGGGATCCTGATGCGATTTCAGGGAGTTACGAAAAGCTTCCGGGGGACGGCGAAACGCTCCTGCGCAGCGGCCTGAGCCTGCGCCATATGCGAATGATCGCCGCGCTCGACGATCACGGACGGGTGAGCGCCGCCGCCCAGGTGATGAATATTTCCCAGCCGGCGGCCTCGCGCATGATCGCCGAGATGGAGGCGGTGCTCGACGTGAAATTGTGCGAGCGGCTGCCGCGCGGCGTGACGCTGACCCCTTACGGTCAGGCGCTCGCCAGGCGCGCCCGCTCGATCCTGCTCGAAATGCGCGAAGCCGACCGCGAGATTTCGGAACTCAAGGCAGGCAAGGGCGGCTCGGTGTTTCTCGGCGCCGTGACTGCGCCGGCGATCGAACTGGCGGTGCCGGCGATTCGCGAGATCCGCCGCATCTATCCGCGCATCGAGATCACCATGCAGGTCGAGACCTCGAACGTGCTCGCTCGCGAGCTGATCGCCTCCCGCCACGACTTCATCATCGCCCGCATCCCCGATGACCTCAATCCGCGGCTGTTCGAATCGCGCGTCATCGGCATCGAGAAGGCCTGCCTGATCGTGCGCCGCGGCCATCCGCTTGCCGGCGGCGGGATGGTCGGCCTGGAGGAGACGGCTGCCTATGATTGGGTCTTCCAGTCCGGCGGCTCGCCCCTGCGCCAGGCGATGGAAAGCAATTTCTTGAACCGCAACATCCCGCTTCCCGACCGCATCCTCAACACCTCGTCGCTGCTCTTGACGCTGGTAATGGTGGCGCAATCTGACGCCATCGCCCCCGTTTCGGTGCAGGTGGCCAAGTTCATCCAGAGCGGCGACGGGCTGTCCGGAGCGATCGATGTCGTTCAGACCGAGTTCGACATCGAGGTCCGGCCCTACAGCCTGATCACGGTCAGGAACCGGGCGCTCTCGCCCGCCGCCAAGATGCTGCACGACTTCATCCTGCGCGAAGTGGGGTAATGGAACGAGAATGCTACCTGTGCGTTCAAACAGATCGGCAGTTCGCTGGAGCCCGTTTGGGTGAGGGAACCACCTGCCGATGCTGAACTATCGGGAGGTCTTTGATGGAACGTCGCTTGTTTCTCACTGGAATGCTTGGCGTTGCGGGGGCAGCGGCAATTGCAACCCTGGCTGGCCCCAGTAGGGCGGTTGCCGGAATTCCAAGCGGCAACGGAATTCTCGATGAACTCGATAAGCCCGATACTGCCGTCTTCGAGGATGGACACGAACGTGCTGAAGTGGAGCAGGTTTACCATCGTCATTGGCATCACGGCCGTCGCCGCCGCAGACGGCGCCGCGTTTGGAGACGTGTTTGCCGCCGCTACTGGCGTCGTGGCCGCTGGCGTCGCCGCTGCTGGCGCGAACGTGTTTGGATTGGCTTTTGGCTTTAGGGGTCCATAGCGGTTCAGCTTTGGATAAGAGCCGCTCACCCGCAGTAAAGAACTGTTTTTACGGAATTCCGGACCGAGACGTGGTCCTGGATTGCTCAACCGGTCCAGAGCCGGCCGCCGCAAGGTGGCTGGCTTCTTTTCCGCCATAGATCGCGCGGCGATCCTCTTCTAGGCCCAAGCCCCTCGCCTTTCGAGCGGCTCTTTCGTTTGCGCGCTTTCGCCGAACGAGGTGGCTCCCTTCGGAGTGCGGTCAAAAAGCACGTTGATTTTCCAGTCCCCCTGCTGTTGAGAGGATGCGGGCAGTTGGGCGATCTGGATGTTCGATGTTTTCAAAGCTGCCTGTTGTTAACCATCGCAATGTTAGCCTTGGTCTCGCCGGATGAGCGAGGTCACCAATATGCACGCCGATCTGCCGCGCGCGCGGGTTAAGCGGAGGCTGATAGCCAAGGCGCTAGCGTTCCTCGCCGCCGCCCTGACAACGCTGCCCGCAGATGCCGAAACGGTGCAGGAAAATCCCGGCGGTCAGATCGTGATCTTCGCTTTGCACGTCGCCGAGCTGCGCGCCGCGAACGAGCCTGTGGAATTCGACGGTGCCTGCGACAGCGCCTGCACGCTCTATCTGTCTTTGCCCGCCGAGCAGCTTTGCATCACGCCGCGTGCATCCTTCGGCTTCCATCTGCCTTACGGCGTCGGCGCCCATGAGAACGCAATCGCCGCCGGGTACCTGATCTCGCAATATCCCGACTGGGTTCGCCTGTGGATCGAGGAACGCGGCGGCCTGTCGCGCGCCATCGTGCGGATGGAAGCCGCCGAGGCCGCAAAGCATCTTCCCCTCTGCGGCGTGCTGGCCTGACCGGCAAGCGGCAACGATCGCATTCGCCATCGGCCGCCTGAGGACGCTCTGCCAGATCGCTGCGACCGCGCGGCACTGTAGCGAGGGATGGAGCGGGTAGCGGGAATCGAACCCGCGCGTTCAGCTTGGGAAGCTGACAGGCTACCATTACATCATACCCGCGCAACAGCCTCGTTACCATGATGGCCCCGCATCTAGCAATCGGCGATACATTGAAAGCCGAGAGCCATCCACCGGCGCTTTGACGCCGCGCCACAACATGGTAATGGCTCAGGGGTTAAGGGTGGGGACCCAGCTTGGAAATCAATGTTCGGAAGAGGAAGCGAGCCTCTCGCTCCGGAAAAGCCTTTGCTGTGGAAGATCTCGGATTCCTGCTGAGGCTTCCTGTTTTTGTATTCGTCTCTCTTTTCGTGCCTGAGAAGAGATGGCGCAGTGTCTGCCTTTGGCTGGAGCGGCTGAAACGGGCGCCTGAGTCTCGGCGCGACGTTGGTGACCAACCGGATCTTGCCGCCTTTGGCATAGCCGGCCGCGAGGACCGGCTCCGGGTCGACGCGATGCGCAGCGAACACAACATCCAGATCGTCCGCGAGTGGCTCGTCGGCTGGCGACCCGAGATCGAACTCCTCGGCGCCGAGCATCTCGATGCGGCGCGCGAACAGGGCCGTGGCGCCGTCCTGTGGATTGCGCATTTCGCCTTCAATGCGCTTGCGGCGAAGATGGTTTTCGCCAAAGCCGGCTTCGATGTCTTCCATGTCAGCAGGCCCGAGCACGGTTTCTCGAAATCGCGCTTCGGCATCCGGTTCCTCAACCCGATTAGAACCGGCGTCGAGCTCAGACATGCCGCGGGCCGTATCGTGATCGACCGCGCGAATCCCGCCGCCAGCATGAAGGAGGCCAGGCGGTTGCTTCGCCAGGGCAAGTTTGCGTCCATCACCGCTGGCGCCTGGGAGGGTGAGTTGCTCGTGCGTGCGCGAATCGGCCAGTCGGTCATTGAATTTGCGGGCGGCGCGCCCCGGTTGGCCAGGATCGCCGGCGCTCCCCTGCTGCCGGTCTTCGTCGTTTGTGACGACAGCACAGGCAGGATACGGGTGACTGTGGAAAATCCGATCGATCTTGATCGCGGCCAGGACAAGGCCGAACTGATCCAGAGCGCCGCGCAAGACTTCGCCGATCGGCACCTGGCCTATCTGAAGGCCAGTCCCCACCAGTGGCGAGACTGGGGCAAGTTGAAGGCTCACCAAGGCACCTTGATCGAGACGGAAGCCGGATGCCTCTCTTCAGCATTCTGATCACCGACGGCGGCAGCGAGCACCTTTCCGGGCTCGTTGCCGAAAACATCCACTCGCTCACGGCTGCTCATCCGGGCGACGAGCACCGCCTGTTCCGGGAAGCGGCGTTGGCGGAGTTCATTTCGACGCATTTCGGAGCAGAGGTGCTTTCGGCTTTCAGGACGCTGCGACCTTATTCATACAAGGCGGACCTCGCCAAATATTGTCTGCTTTATGAGCAAGGCGGCCTTTATGCCGATCTTTCCTATTTCTTCCTGCGCGGAGTGCCTCGCGCCGATGGAAAATTGTCGATCTTTCGCGATTTCCTCAGCTCGACCCCGTGGGACACCAGCATCGGGGTTGTTGCCGCGCCGCCTCGCCACAAGGCGCTCGCCAAGGCGATCGAGCTTGTCTGCGCCAATGTGAAACGGGAATATTACGGGCCGACTGCGCTCTGCCCCACAGGCCCGACCTTGTTCGGCAAGGCCGTCGCGCTGACCTGCGAACCGGAAGACCTCATCGTCGGCGAAGCCCTCAGGTCTGTGCCATCTGCCGCGCCTCTTCAGCCGTCCGCGGATTTCGGCCATTGCCTCAGCCATGATGGCGAGCCGGTCGCGATCAAGCGTAAGCGGGGCGGCAAGCCGATATCGCACCTCGGTATCGGCGGCGGCAACCGCTACAACAGGCTGTGGCGCTCCAGGGAAGTCTACCGCGACCGGCCGCTTTGGGCCCGCATCTTCCGGTGGAGAATCTGAGCGAGCGAGCCACGTGTGCCGGCCGGATCGGGCTATCAAGGCCGCCGGCACAATAGCTTCGCGCGCGGCCTTCGGCTTGATGCCGGGTATCCGAGTGCGTATTTCTGAGGTCGCGCCCCGAATCGGGCAGCTCGAACCGGAGAACGGCCTTGTCCGCACTGACACGCTTTCTCGGCGATACGCCACTCAGGGTGCTTGTGAAGCTGCTGGTGGTTTCCTTCCTTGTCGGCCTCGTCATGCACGCTTTCGGCTGGTCGCCGATGGACGTGCTCTACGGCATCCGCCAGTTCTTCATCGACCTGTGGAATCTCGGCTTCCATACTCTCGACCGCTTCCTGGGCTATATCCTGCTCGGCGCCGCGATCGTCGTGCCCGCCTTTATCCTGCTCAGGATTGCGAGCTACAGGAAGTAGCCTGGCGAGCGTCAGGCATACGCGGCCGCGACCTCGAACAGAATGGCGTGGCGCGCGGCAAGCGCCGGCACGTCGCTCGAATAGCCGCCGCCGATGACGCCGCATAGCGGGACGTCGGCCTTGCGGAAATGGCTGATGACCAGCTCCTCGCGGCTGCGCAGGCCGTTGTCGGTCAATGTCAGCCGGCCAAGCCGGTCCTCGGCATGGACATCCACGCCGGCATTGTAGAACACGATGTCCCAGCGCCGCCTTGCGCAAAGCTCTGGAAGAATGGCGCCGAGCCGGTCGAGATAGGCAGCGTCGCCGGTGCCGTCCGGCAGCGCGATATCGACATCGGAGGCGATCTTGCGCGCCGGATAATTGCGTTCGCCATGCATGGAAAAGGTGAAGGCGCGCGGCTCATCCTTCAAAATGTCCGCCGTGCCGTCGCCCTGATGCACGTCGAGATCGACGACCAGGATGTTTTCGACGGCGCCCTCCGCAAGCAGGACC